>JAHINB010000004.1 GCA_018896215.1 Patescibacteria group bacterium | reverse complement strand
GTAAACAATCCAGATACTAATACGGCTAATGGATAATACGCCGACACCATTTCAATTCCCCAAATAAAAGAGATCGCAAATCTACCCGACAATATTATTACAACAGAGATTAAAATAGACAACCCAAAAAGGGTTTTTACTAACCGATTCAAACTTAATTTAAAATCAGCAGAAGACGCGGTCAATTTTTTTACTAAAAACGGATAAGCGGAATTCATCATAAATGTTGGAACAACAAGGATTCCATCAAATATTTTATAGGCTAAAGAATAAATTCCAACATCAGTGGGAGTTGCCAAAAACGAAAGGAGTAATCTGTCGGAGGCTACCATAAATGTATTTAAAATTAGCGCTAAGCCTAACGGAGAGGAGTCTGTAAGTGTTTTTTTCCAGTAATTAAAATTAACAAGCTTGGCTCGAGGTGTAACATATTTTCTAACGGTATAGTAAGAAATAAACGCTAGAGAAAGGTTAGCCAAAACAAAAGAGCCCACAATATATAAAAGTCCGAGATGGTAATTTATGCTAATAGAAACCAGCAAAACAGCAAGTACTGAAGAAATAATTTGAGCGTAAGTGGCAAACTTGTACGAGGAGTTAGTCTGAAAAATAATGTTGCACCCGTTAAAAACTGCTTGAGTAAAAACAAGCAACATCCCAATTAAAATAGAGGTTTTGACTACCAAACTATATGGAGTAAAAGGCAAAATGGAAAGACCCAGAGCAATTAAACCCCACGAGATAACAATTCGTAAAAATAAAGCGCTTTTGAAGTGGGTATAAATGGCGTTTTTGTCTTTAGCAAATTCCTTTGCCACAATGGCGTTAACTCCAAAATCGCAGATGATAAAAAGCGGAGTGATGTAAGATAGAACAATAGAAAACTCTCCAAAAGTTACTGCGCCGAGCTTTCGTGTAATAAAAACAGTAACAAGAAGTGTGCTTACTGTGGTAAATAGCTTTCCAATAAGCTGGTAAATTGTGTTGGAGACGATGATCTTTTTTGACATAGTGGTGGGTTCGGAGGGATTTGAACCCCCGACCTTCCCGATGTGACCGGGACGCTCTACCAACTGAGCCACGAACCCCTAAATTTTTCTTCTTGCCCTCTACCATTAATCCCTTTACAATTGTGTTCGTGAATATTTTATCATCCTTAGGCTCTTTTATCCTAGACATTTTAGAAACCCTGGTTGTTTCTTTGGCAATATTTGTTGTAACTTATGTTTTTGTTGCTCAAGTTCACCAAGTAAAAGGCGATAGTATGCTAAATAACTTTCGCGATGGCGAGCAGATTATTACCAATAAACTGACTTACAAATTTAGAGAGCCCAAAAGGGGCGATGTCATAGTCTTTAAGTATCCCAACGCCCCTCAATATGACTACATTAAAAGGATAATTGGTCTTCCCAGGGAATCTATTCAATTGACTAACGGGTTGGTAAAAATTTACAATCAAGATAACCCCGACGGCTTTCTTTTAAGCGAGGTTTATATTGACTCCAATGTTGTTACAACAGGAAAATCGTTTTTAGCTGACGGTCAAGTTTATAAGATTCCGGATAATGATTACTTTGTGATGGGGGATAACAGGGAAAGAAGTAGCGATTCCCGACAATGGGGCCCCTTGCCTTATAATGACATTATCGGAACCTCGTGGGTTAGATACTGGCCTCCGCAAGCTTTGGCACTAATAGAAAGTCCTAAATATTAAACAATATCCACAAAACTCTTAGCACCTTTTTTTCTAAAGGAAACCAACCCCGATTTTTTAGCAAATATGGTAAAGTCCCTTCCCATTCCAGCGTTTTTCCCTGGTTTGTGAGTCGATCCTCGTTGCCTTACAACAATACCCCCGCATTTTATGGCCTGATCACCATACACTTTTACACCCAAGCGTTTTCCCGCTACATTACCGCCTTGTCTTGCTTTACTACCACCAGCCTTTTTATGTGCCATATCATAACAAGATTAATGAAAATCTTCCAACAAATAACCCCGATGTATACCGGGGGCGTTTCATGTTACGAAGTAACATCATCTATAGAAACTACTTTTAATTTTGACTTGTCTTGTCTATGACCCTTGGTTTTTCTATATCGGGATTTGGATTTAAACCTTCTAACCATTACCTTATCGCCCTGATAGGATTCTAGTATTTCTAAATTTGGAATCAACTTATCCAAATAAGGATTGCCGATGGTGGTTTTTTTGTCATCCCAAGATGCCAAGACTTTAGCTTCGGAAACAGCTTTACCGTCAATTTCTAAGGTATCACCAATTGATGCAATATGCTGTACACCATTGATTAGAAGAACGAATTTGTTAGACATAGGTGGCATATTATCAAAAGCTAGTTATCGATTCAACCACCAGTTTCTTTTTTGTAACAATTATTCACCAATCCCAACAGACAGAAGCTTGTAATCAAAGAGCTTCCTCCATAAGACATAAAGGGCAGAGGAACTCCCGTTACGGGAAAAAGACCCAAATTCATCGAGACATTAATGTAAGTTTGAAGAAACAGCAAGATAAAACAGGAAAACGCTAGCAAGCTATAAAAAGAGTATTTAGCTTTTTGCGCAATTTTAAGCATGGTTAAAAATAAGATTGCAAAACACACCAAAACTAAAAGACAAAAAATAAACCCCCATTCCTCGGCAAAAGAGGCAAAAACAAAATCGGTGTGGTATTCGGGCAAAAAGCTTAGGTGTGATTGAGACCCTCTTCCATAACCGCGACCTAACAACCCACCAGAACCCACGGCAATTATTGATTGATAAGTGTTATAGCCCGTTCCGCTGAGATCCTCTTGGGGATTTAAAAACCCCACGATTCGTGACTTTTGATAGTCTTTTAAGAATGTCCAAAGAGGTGCGACCAGCAGTAAGATCAATAATATAAACAACGCCAGTCTTTTAAAAGATAGACCCTTAAAAATAACTAAAGCCAATAAGGACAAAAATAGAATCCCCGTGGTTCCAAGGTCAGGCTCCAAAAAAACGATTACCAGTGAGATTAAAGTTAAAATTATAAAAAAGAAAAGTTTAAGAGAGGGCTTATTAATGTTAAGGCGACTTAAATTAGAAGATAAAAAAACTGCAAACCCCAACTTCAACACCTCGGATGTTTGAAAACCAAAATCTCCAATCTGTATCCACCGCCTAGAACCTCTAATCTCGGATCCTATAAAAAGTGGCAGAATATTTATAACAAGACAAACCAAAAAAATTGGTAAGGAAAACTTATCTAATAAATCCAGGTCCAAAAAAGATATTGCGCCAAAAAGTATTATGCCTATAAGTAAAAATTGAGCTTGATCAAAAGCCAACGATGCCGAAGTAGAAAAAAGCACGGCAAGACCGAGAGTGGTGATAATAACAACCGGGAGTACTAAAAGAGGGTTAAAGGATTTTAAAGGATTCATTAGGAATTAGCTTTGACAACAAAGCTTGCTTGCAAATTTCATCTTTGTATTTTTCCACCACCTCCCTATTCCCTACCGTATCCTCATAAGTTACTGCCACTATTTGATCGTAAGCTACATTGGAAGATTTTCTTAACTCTTGAATACTCCTTATAAAATCGCGAAATTGCCCTTCTAATTCTAACTCTTTAGTGATAACAGTATCTAGCTCAATCGATTCTTTTGATGCTTGTTTGACTTCTATTTTTTTAACATTAAGCTCCTCCCCGATAATTTTAATTATCTCCAAAGAGATCTTAAGATTGTTCCCTTTAATTATAGCTTTTGCCAATGGTTGTCTAAGCTTTATTCCCGCCTCGTGGCGTTTGGCATGAATCTGCTCCACAAAAACTCGCGCCAACCTCATCTCCTCCTCTAATTTTTCGTCTTGATAATTCTCGTTTACTCTTGGCCAGTTTTCCAAATGAACGGATTCCGCATCCCCTCCCAAGACTTGATAAATTTTTTCACTGATAAAAGGAGCAAGGGGCGCCATAATAATCGAGAGCCTCTTAAAAACAAAATATAAAACCCTATAAATTGATTTGGTATGATTACCCCTAGATCTCCTAATATACCAAGTAGAGAGGTCGTTTATTACAAAACCTTCGATGGATTTAGTAGCGTTTAGAGCATCGTATTTATCCAAATATTTCGTAACTTCGTTGGTGACACTTTCTATACGGGATACTATCCATTTATCTAAGATTGATAAATCGCTATCTTTAATCTGTTTTATTTCAGCCTCCTTAAATCCAGAAATATTAAAATAGGTTACAAAATAATTAAACGAGTTCCATAAAATATTAAAAAATTGACGACGGACCTCCTCAAAATTTGCCATTCCAGTTCTAAAATTGTTTCCCAAAGAAGCCCCGCTAAAGAAATTCCAGCGAATAATATCCGCTCCATATTTATCCAAGGCCTCAAAAGGATCGACCACATTCCCCACTGACTTTGACATTTTACGACCTTTTTCATCCAACCCATGTCCAGTTGTGAGAACCGTCTTATAGGAATTTTTTCCTGTAATCAGCGTTCCCAGAACCATTAAGGTATAAAACCAGCCTCGAGTTTGGTCAATGGCCTCGCAAATAAAATCTGCTGGGTACTGGGATTCAAAAAGTTCCTTATTTCGTGAGAAACAAACTTGTTTATTTTCAAACGGAAAGTGATATTGGGCAAAAGGCATGGCTCCAGAATCGAACCAGCAATCTAAAACATAGGGAACTCGCGCCATCTCCCCCCCACATTTACATTTAAATTTAATCTCATCAATATAAGGTCTATGAGGATCAATTGTTTTGTCGGGTAATTCTTGATACGAACCTAGGCATTTTTCTTGATTACATTTAGCGCAAACCCAAATAGGAATCGGTGTTCCCCAAAAGCGCGATCTAGAAATTGACCAATCGACCATATTAGAAAGCCATTCTCCCATACGACCGTTTTTTAAATGCTTGGGATACCAATTGGTTTTTTGATTTTCCTTGATGATTTCTTCTTTAAGTGCGGTAGTCTTTACAAAGTAAGACTCCAAGGCGTAATACAAAAGTGGGCTGTCGCACCTCCAGCAAAAAGGGTAATCGTGAGTTATTTCTTCTGTTTTATACAAACTACCCATTTTGGCAAGATCCTCAATAATAAATTTGTCGGCCTTCTTAACATACATTCCAGCATATGGGGTGATATCGGCAATAAACTTGCCAGAAAGATCCACCGCGTGCTTTTTAGGCAAGCCAATTTTGGAACCTAATTCGAAGTCGTCAACACCATACATTACAGCGGTATGGACAATACCAGTCCCATCTTCCATGGTTACAAAATCGGCAGAAGTCACAAAGTGGGCGGGAACATCATATTTTATGTAATCAAACGGAGGTTGATATTTAATCCCAACAAGATTCGAGCCTTTAAAAGTTTCGATAATGGTATACTCATCATCTAAAACAGAGAGTCGCCCCTTAGCCAATATATAAAACTCGTCTTTAACGGAAACTTTGACATAACTAGCAGTTGCGCTAACTGCCAAAGCAACATTTCCAGGCAGTGTCCAAGGTGTTGTGGTCCAAGCTAAAAAATATGTCTTATCTTGGTTTTTAACCTTAAATTTTACATAAACCGAGGCGTCTTTTGTCTCTTTGTAACCTTGCGCTAATTCATGGGACGAGAGCGGGGTTTCACACCTAGCGCAATAGGGTAAAACCTTATAGTCTTTAATGATAAGCTTTTTATCGTACAGAGTTTTAATAACCCACCACACCGACTCAATGTAGTTTTTGTCCATTGTGACATAGGGATCGTCCAAATCTAGCCAATATCCAATGCGTTGGGTAAGCATATTCCATTTTTCAACATATTTAAAAACCGACTCCCGGCATTTTTTGTTAAACGCAATAACACCGTACTTTTCTATCTGTGATTTTCCCGAAAACCCCAGTTCCTTTTCTACTTCTAGTTCCACAGGCAACCCCTGGGTATCCCAACCGCCTTTTCTGATGCAGTTGTACCCTTGCATTGTTTTATATCGGGGAAATAAATCCTTAAAAACGCGGGGAAGAATGTGACCCAAATGTGGCATGCCGTTTGCAGTTGGAGGACCCTCGTAAAAAACAAAGCTCTTACCGCCTTTGTTTTTGGCAAGCGTTTTTTTAAATATCTTATTCTTCTCCCAGTATGGGAGTATCTCATTATCTATTTCGGCAAAGGATTTTAGGGTTTTTACTTCGGAAAACATTACCTTAATTTTACCACAGCATCAAACTTAATCGCCCTATATATAAGAACCGACACGAGTAACAGAAATATTAAACCAAGGAGTATATAAGATATTATAAGCTGTAGTTTTGTCACTTAGATCTTCTTAAAAAAGTCGGAATATCGTATTTTGTATCTTCTTCAGATAAACCCCCATCAGAACTGGGGCCTTGCGACGCGTCAAATCGGGAAACGCTGTCGCTTGGCAGTTCTTTAACTTTTTTATAGGCATCTTGGATTTCCATATCAAAACCTGTAGCAATTACGGTAATTTTAATAGAATTACCCATAGATTCGTCAATTGCCGCTCCAAAAATAATGTTGGCGTCGGGATTAGCGGCGCTGGAGATAATTTTTGCCGCTTTGTCAATTTCGTGCATTGATAAATCAAGACCGCCTACAATATTAAACAAAATTCCCGTAGCGCCACTTATGTCCACCTCCAAAAGCGGAGACGATATTGCCATTTGCGCGGCAATTTCGGCCCTATTTTCGCCTTCAGCAGACCCTATACCCATTAAGGCAGACCCTGCGCTAGTCATAATGGTTTTAACATCGGCAAAATCTACATTAACAAGCCCAGGAACCACAATTAAATCGGAGATTCCTTGAACCCCCTGTCCTAAAATGCCATCTGCCATACCAAACGCTTCCAGCAGACTCATTTTCTGATCTGCTACATCTAAAAGTTTTTGGTTGGGAATAGTAATTAAAGCGTCGACTTTTTCTTTAAGCTCTTTATGCCCAATATTAGCATTTTCCATGCGTTTAACTCCTTCAAATTCAAAAGGCTTTGTGACTACACCAACTGTTAGCGCGCCAAGAGATTTTGCAATACTGGCAATAATTGGGGTTGCTCCTGTTCCAGTTCCGCCTCCTAAACCTGCGGTTATAAAAACCATATCGGAGCCTTCAAGAGAATCTCTAATTAAATCCAAAGATTCTTCGGCAGCTTTTCTGCCTACCTCGGGATTTCCTCCAGATCCAAGACCCTTGGTTAAATCTTTTCCAATTTGGATTTTAACTTGAGCTTTGCTTAAAGTTAGCGATTGAACATCGGTGTTAACACAAACAAAATCGACCCCTTTAATAGTACCTCGGGTTACCATGTTATTTACGGCATTAGTACCAGCCCCACCAACACCAACGACTCGGATTTTTGCAAATTGTTCGATTTCTGGTTTAACTAGCATAAGTGGTGGTAAAAAAACTAAGGAAGAAATGATTTTAGCCAACCAACAGCGCCCTTTACCGACCCTCCAATATTTCTGCGATCAGAAAAACGAGATTTTTCGGAGTTCTTAAACTGCCGACTCCCAAAAACCAAGGCGCCGATTGCTGCCGAATAGGCTGGTCCGTCAATTTCGTCAATAAGTCCTGTAACCCCCCGAGGTTTAGAAACACGAACTGGCATTTTTAAAACCTCTTTGGCAATAGAAGAAACATTGTAGGTTAAAGCCCCGCCTCCGCAAAGAACCGCTCCAGCCGGAAGTTTTCCTGTAAAATTAGCCTTTTTAATTTCTATTGAAACCAGGGTAAATAGTTCTCTCATTCTTTCTTTCATAATGTCATAAAGCAGTTTTCGCGAAATTGTTGTTACATCCAAATTAAACTCCGTAACATCTAGCTCGTTTTTATTTACTTCCCTTGCTTCTTCATCGCTAGTTGGAAAAATGGTCCTTTTTATTAAATCGTCTTCTTTCCCCAACTTCAGCTTAATTTTTTCTGCAATATCTAAGGATGCCCTTAGCCCTATCGCCAAGTCATTAGTTATATTCTGACCACCTACTGGCAAAACTCCGCTATAAACAGGGCTCCCGCCACTATAAATTATCAGCGAGGTAGTTCCTCCACCAATATCCAATAAAATTGTCCCTAGTTCTTTTTCGGTATCTGTAAGACACGAATAGGACGACGCCAGTGCCGTATAAACAAACTCCTCTATGGATACACCTACTTGATTAACGCATTTGCTTAAATTTTTCATGACGGCGGTAGAACCGTGAATTAAATTGGTTTCCACTTCGAGTCGCACACCGCTCATACCCATAGGATCGTGCACGCCGTCTTGCCCATCTACAATAAAATCTCGCGGTAAAACATGAATAATTTCTCGGGATGACGGCATAGAAACAGCCTGCGCGGCATCGGTAACTCTTTTAATATCATCTCGAGATATTTCAGCATCTTGATGAGATACTGCCACAACCCCATGAGAATTGATCGATTCGATATGCGATCCATTTACAGTTACGAACGCCGTAGAGATTGGAAAACCAGACATTCTTTGAGATTTCTCGAGAGATTGAGATATAGCCTCTACAGCTGCGTCAATATCAACAACCACGCCTTTTCTGATTCCGGTTGACGGCACTGTAGAAACACCAACTACCGAAACTCTTTCATCGGCAAGGCTTGCTATAATTGTGGCAACTTTGGTTGACCCAATGTCAATTACTGTTTCTAGTTTTTCTTTGGGCATTGTTAACAGTTAGTCTAACACCACTAAACTTTTTAGGTCAAGGGCACATTTATGGCTAACTAGATAAAAAATTCATGGTTAAACCAAATCCTAAAAGAGTTATTACCATTGACGAACCACCATACGAAATTAAAGGTAAAGGAACACCGGTAAGCGGTACTAGACCAAGCATGGAGGCTGTATTTAGAAACGCTTGCAATCCAAATACCGTAATTACACCACAGCCAAATATTTTTGCCGAAACTATTTTAGTTCGTTTGGCAAGCTCTAACCCCCTTAAAACAATAAACACTATCCCAAAAAGCGTTAGCGTGGTTCCGATAAATCCAAACTCCTCACCAACTATAGCATAAATAGAATCCGAAGTTACTTCTGGCAAATAGCCGTATTTCTGGCGGGACTGACCCAAGCCTCTTCCAAATATACCTCCCGACCCCAAAGCAATTTGGGCTTGTCTTACATGATAGCTTTTGTCTTGATTGGTTTCGACATTATTTCCAACAAAAGTTAAAAATCTCTCTTTGCGATAGGGAGAGGAAACAACAGCAATTGTTGCCAACACCAAAAAAACCGGAGCCATAACCGCAAAGTATTTAACGGGAAATCCCCAAACAAAAAGCATTACCACTCCCGCTACCAACAAAAGCAGGGCTGTTCCTAGATCGGGCTCCAAAAGGACCAAAAGCACAGGTATAAAAGTTACAACAAAAAATCGTTTAAGTATTTTTACGACATCATTGTCCTTTTCCAAAGACAAAATTTTAGCCAGATACAAAAGATAGGTCAACTTCATTAAATCTGACGGCTGAAAACCTAATCTGCCAATAAGGGGAAATGCTGGAAATGGCTCGGGATTTAAAAAAAGCCATCTTCGCGCCCCATATAGCATTGGAGAAAATGGGGTTGGAAGCAGTACCAAAATTAAAAGTAAGACCGAAAAAATATATAAAGCGCGGGATTTAGAAAATAACCAATCTAGAGGAAGAAAAAATGCCATAAAAAAACAGAGTATTCCAAATAAAGCCCACATTCCTTGCGAGATAAGAAAATGAAATTTGCCACCAAACAAATTCAAAGAATAAACTACAGAAGAATCGTAAACCATTACCACTCCAAAAAATAAAATGGCAAGGGTAGCAATAAAAAAAGGCAAATCCAAAAAGCGTTTTTCTTTGTGATGAGGCATGGCTACTATATTACCACGGAAATTATAAGAGCTTTTAAACTTCTATAGATATGAGGTCTATACAATTACAAAATTAAAAGTAGTAAAATATAATTTATGGAAAAACAACTGATTGTTAGATTACATAAAAATTTCGAAGATTGTGCTCATAAAAGCGATGGCGTGGAATTTTGGTATGCAAGAGAATTACAAATTCTCCTTGGGTATAACGAGTGGAGAAACTTTGAAAATGTTGTAAATAAGGCCAAGATAGCTTGTGAAAACGCCAAACAAAAAGCTTTCGACCATTTTGTTGACATCAACAAAATCGTAGATGCCGGAGCTACTTCAAAACCCATTATCGATTTTAAACTCACTCGCTATGCTTGTTATCTAATTGCCCAGAATGGAAATCCGCGCAAAGACGAGATTGCCTTTGCTATGACTTATTTTGCCGTTCAAACTCGTAGACAGGAAGTAGTCGAGAAACGATTAGCACAATGGGAACGCTTACATGCCAGAGAAAAACTTTCTATTTCCGAAAAAACTCTTTCTGGTGTTTTATTTGAACGAGGTGTTGATGGTCAAGGATTCGCGAGAATTAGAAGCAAGGGCGATTCAGCTTTATTTGGTGGACACACTACAAAAAATATGAAAAATCTGTTAGGTGTGCCAAATAATAGACCACTAGCAGATTTTTTACCAGGCGTTACCATTAAGGCCAAAGATTTAGCAAATGAAATTACAAGTTTTAATGTAAAAAAAGACCAAAAACTAAAAGGAGAAACGCCTATTACCTTCGAACATATAAAGAATAATAAAAACATGCGAGAGATGCTTGCTAAAAGCGGTATTCGCCCAGAAACATTATTACCAGAGGTAGATACAAAAAAACTCGAACGCAAATTAAAATCCGAAGACAAAAAACTACCAGAAACGGTAAAGAAACTAAATTCCTAAAAATTAGATTTGTTAAGATTTGAAGGGGGGGACTGACCCCAATGAGGTATTGTTGATTTGCTGTATTGGGGTCAGTCCCCAATGATAAGATTTTCTGGATGGGATTTGTTGTATTAGATAGGGTAATTCCTTCCACTTCGGAAGTGGAAGAGCGCAAATTAACAAGATCCTCATCCCAACCTTCGAAGTTGGGTTAAATTATTAGAAACTGATATAATTTAAAAATATGAATAAAATTGGTTTACCGAAAGGCAAAATAGTTATATATAAAACTTCGAAAGACGAGGTTGAACTGCAGGTTCGTTTAAAAGATGAATCTGTATGGCTAAAGCAAAACGAAATAGCACTACTTTTTAACAAAGACCGGTCCGTTATAACAAAACATATTGACAAGATTTTTTTTGATAAAGAGGTCGCCAAAAAAAGCAATGTGCAAAAAATGCACATTCCAAATTCAGATAAACCAGTAGAGTTTTACAGTTTAGATGTTATTTTAGCTGTTGGATATCGCGTTAGTTCCTCTCGAGCAATACATTTTCGCAAATGGGCTACTAAAATTCTAAAACAATATCTTATTAAGGGTTATGCAATAAACGAAAAAAGGCTTTTAGAAGCGCAAAATAAATTTAACGAATTGCAAAATGCTGTTTTATTCTTGCAAAAACAGTCAAAAAATGAATTGCTGTTTGGAAAAGAGGCAGAAATCTTAAGTCTCCTCGCCGATTACTCGAGCACACTAACTCTATTGGAACAATACGATAAAGGAAAGATAATAACTAAAAATGGTCAAAAAACAAAATTTGTTTTGGAGTATAAAGACTGTGTTGAGATGATATTAATGATTAAAAAAGATCTTGATGCTAAAAAAGAAGCGGGAGAGCTTTTTGGACAAGAAAGAGAAACAAGCTTTAAAAGTATTATTAAAGGTTTGTATGTAACTTTTGATAAAAATGAACTTTACGAAACTTTAGAAGATAAAGCGTCTAATTTGCTTTATCTAATTATTAAAGACCATCCATTTTTTGATGGTAACAAAAGAATTGCTTCGCTTCTTTTTGTACATTATTTAAATAAATCAAATTATCTTTTTAAGGATTCGGGAGAACGAAGGATAAGTGACGGTGCTTTAACAGCATTGGCACTTTTAATTGCAACAAGTGACCCAAAAGACAAGGAGATAATGATTAAAATAATTAAAACCCTTCTTTAATCGCATTTTACCAAATTAGTACCGTAGTCTAGTCAACGGTACTATTTAGAGCAATTATCTAATTCGTTGTATTAGAAATGGGGACTGACCCCTATGAAGTATTATTGATTTGTTGTATTGGGGTCCGTCCCCAATGATAAGATTTTCTGGATGGGATTTGTTGTATTAGATAGGGTAATTCCTTCCACTTCGGAGGTGGAAGAGTCGTTTTTTCGGCAGATTTGGAGAGCGTGCTAATTTCATTGGTGCACCACTTCAAAAATTTAGGGCACTACTTTCTCTTAAGCTTTAATTTTTCTACTAACTTTTGCTTGCTATCAATAAAACTAAATTTATAACCAAAATTTCTGTCATTATATTTTTCTATTTTCAACTCTCGTATTTTATTAGCGACGAAATGGACAGGGCAATCTTTGATGATTTCCAAAAGTAATTTTCCAAATGTCCACCAGTTTTTTTTCAATAAATCCATCGGGAGATTGTAATCTTTAAAAAAATCTCCAAGCTCCTTTCTAAATGTCTTCAACATAAAAAAGTCTTTTCCAATAGATTTTATGTTACGAGCATTTTCATGTCCGCTTTTTTTAGGATCCACGTTTGGTTCAAATATATCTGATAATAATTTGGTAGTTTTTTCTTGGCTTAATTCTTTATGTAATACCCAATTGCAATAAAAACGAAGGGTTTTATAAGATTTCCCTCCGTATTCTAAAATCTTTCTAATTTCAACCATCAAAAAAACCACCTCACATTTTTCTTTGAATGTCTTGTGATTTTTTAAAAACTCTTTCAAATTCGCTATATTTTTACTTTTATCCATAAATCGATTTTATTCCTCAGGGATTTTTTCGGTAGACCTATTTCAAACTATCAATATATGTCGTAACTTCTTCGGAAAATTGGTTTACTAAATCCATTGAAATTATAACGCCCAAACTTTCAACCTCGTCGGAACTTACCATTGATGGCACGCCAATCATACATCCATTTCTATCAACTGCTAAACCACCTGAATTTCCATAGCTAATTTTTGCTGAAGTCACTATCAAGCTATCACCAGGAAAACTACTTACAACGCCATCGGTGATTGTCAAGGAATAACCACCGCTAATTGCTGGATATCCAAAAATACGGATTGGTTCTCCAAGCTGAATATTCTCATTATTGCAACGCGTTGTATCGTCAAAGCTCGGAAATTTTCTCGGATAAACACTAGAATATTCGCCTGTTTCCACATCATAATAGGAAGAATATATTTCCATAAATGCTAAATCATATTTATCACTCAACTCTGGAAGTACAATCGGATGTGCTAAATAAATATCTTTTGCTTGCCCCGTCGTTGGATCGGGAAGAACGACTAAACAACCCTGCTCATCAACATGGATATTTATTTCATCTTGCGGAATAATATGTGAGTTTGTAAGAATTAAACCATCTTCACTAATTATTGTGCCAGATCCACCACTTGCTTCTTCTTCGGAAACCGTACTCGGACAAAATATATTAACTACCGAAGCCACAATTTCATTTTGATCATATGAGATGGTTTGTGTAGCTGAATAATTTGAAGAAGTATTGGTGTTTGAAGATTCGTCGTAAATTCCTAAGATAGCTATAAAAACAACAATGCCAAGAGCAATTAAAAAACCCTTGCGATGATCTTTCAACCATCCAAAAAAATTGACCCTGAAAATTGCGAACCTGCCGAATTTAATTTCTTGTCCGCAATTCTTGCAAAATTTACTACCAGCTTTAACTTGTTGCCCACAATTTTTGCAAAACATAGATAAATACTTTATTCACTCATAATTGGTGACTGCACTTTTACTCCACACTTTGAACAGAATTTCGAATTAGTTTCTAATTGTTCGCCACACTTATGACAAAATACCGACCCGGAAAGGTCTTTCAATGCTGGTACAAGTTTTCGTCTTTTATTCTCAACCACCAATGCTTTCCAAAAATAAGGCATAACGATAAGCCACCAAATAATTGGCATGATAACACTCCCACCCCCACCTTGCCCAATTTCATAAAGGTTATAGCCCTTTTCAAATGTCCACATGATCATTAAAAGAACAATCGCCCAACGACGACCTTTGAATACAAAAAACAAAATGGGTAAGTAAATGAGTATTCCCCAAATCATAGCTGTAGGGTCTACATAAGCACCAAAAAAACTTAACAGAAGTGAAAAGCCAAGAAGTGCGGAAATTATCAAAAACGACATTCCACGATACGACCTGGTAATTTTAAGAGTCTGATAATTCTCAACTTGTTTCTTTAAGTCATCTTCATCAATTTTCCAAAACCAGAAACTTTTCTTTTTTTGTTTATTTTGTTCCATATTATTTTTTATCTAAATTCGCACCTCCTCCAGTGGAATTTGTTCTCACCCAAACTCAAATTATAATCACCTACATTTTAGCACCAAAAAGAGAAAATCCTAAATTCTAAATGAATTAGAGAAAGGAGATTCTTCCACTTCCGAAGTGGAAGAGTTTCGGCTTGATAAATCAACATTCGGATATCGGAAGATTCATCCCCCGCCCAGAACTGCGCAACCGTTGGCGGGGTCTTCTCTAAATCTTGTTATAAAAGCGAAATAAAAAGACCCACAAAACCCAAAATTGCGGAGATGAGATAAAAGCGAGTGGTAACTTTGGTTTCGGGCCAGCCGAGCATTTCAAAATGGTGGTGAATTGGCGCCATTCTAAAAATTCTTTTACCGGTGAAACGGACTGCCAGCTGTTGAAAAATGCTTGATGCCCCATCAAGCAAAAACACCCCTCCAACTAAAAGTAGCGCCACCTCCCGATGGAGCAAAATTGCCACCAAGGCAATTACCGCCCCAACAGTATGCGACCCCACATTACCCATAAAAATTCTGGCTGGGTAAAAATTAAAATACAAGAAGGGGAGCAAGGCTCCAATAAAACTTGCCAAAAACACAGTGATTTGGTATTTGCCTTGGCTTTGAGCGATAGCCAGAAAAAAACAGCAAGCGATAATGGCAAGGCCACCAGCAAGACCATCCAACCCATCAGTGAAAGCTACCGAATTTAAAACAATAATAAAAATAAAATAAATTAAGACCGGGTAAAATATTCCCAAATTTAGAAATCCATAAAACGGTAGCCAAAGACTACTGTAACCAAATTGTAAATAGATGACAAGTGAGGCGATAATGGCAATTGCCGATTGCAAAAAGAATTTTTGATAGGTTTGCAAACCCACATCAGTGGCGCTTCCAACAGTTCTCCAAAATTCTTTGAACAAGTCCCAAGGCAAAAGCAGTTTGTTATAAGCCTTTGATGTAATTCTTGAGACCGAAACCACAGGAATGAGCGAGCTTCTAATAACATCTTGCAGATGAGACTTGGCATAAACCTTAAACAAATCCTCCATTAACCCAAAAACCCCAGCTAAAAAGGTGATAATGGCCAAAAATGGCCCGTAAGAGTTTTGACGGTTAAAAAGGTAAGTTAAGAGCGAAACAGACAAAACAAACGCCAAACCTCCCATTGTAGGAGTCCCCTGCTTAATTAAATGGGTTTTGGGACCGTCGTGTCGCACCCTTTCGCGCAAAGAAAATTTGTATAAAAAGTTAATAAAAAAAGGATAGAGGGCGGTGGTGACAGCAACATTTAAAATGAGAAGGGCGAGAGCTTTTAACATGTAATTATTCTAGTTGAGATAGTTTTAAAAGTCCATATTGTGCTCCGTAAGAAGCTATAACGGATCCTGCATTCTTGTTACCCCAACTTAAAGCCGTCCTAATATCTTTTTCTTTGATAATTGCCGTAATAAAAGCGCTAGCAAACGCATCTCCTGCCCCAGTTGTATCAGTAACTTTATCCACGGCAGGAGAAGCTTCCTGATAGGATGACCTTCCATCGTAAGCCGAAACCCCACACTTATCTCGCGTTATCACAACGTATCTTGGACCTAATTGATAAAATTCCTTAAGCATTTTTAAGATATTTCCTTCATTGGTATGGCAAGACTCCTTCTCCTCCCCTGGATAGGATCCGTAAAGCAATTGGTACGCCTCATAGATATTAAGAATTAAGATAGTTGACTTAGAAAGTATGGGCTTGAGCGCTTCAATTCCTTGTTTTAGTTGATGTTGCCCCGGCACAAACGCCAACTTACTATTATTGTTTGTAACCAAATCTAAAATTTTAAAGGTAAAGCTTTCGGTATGAGCACCAAGATCGGAGAGATATATCCACTCCGTTTGGGTAAACAAATCAAAGCTAGGAGTATGGGTTAGAAGATCGTCGTTGTCGCCTCGGTACATTACAATTGCTCGTTCCCCACCTTTACCAACCAAAACCGCGCTAGTGGATGTTTGAGCTTTCTCGTCTATTACCAATAGCTTGATCGAAACTTTTTCTTCTTTAAGCCTTTGGGCAATCACCTGCCCCGGAATGTCCATGCCGACCTTGCCCCAAAAGGCAACAGAAAGCCCCAATCGCGAAAAACCCACCGCCGAATTGCACGCCCCACCTCCAACATCAGTAAAAAGCCTATCGGCTAAGAACTTTTCCCCCCAATCCAATTGGAGTTTGCCGTCTTTGACTTGATATTGATTAGAGATTAAGAAAATATCCTGTGTTGCTCCACCGATAGTAATAATATTAAATTCTTTTTTCATCGTGTACAGAATACGCCAAATAATCCTGCCCCAGCGGGGTTTCAAGCGATGCCGTTTCTTCGTTGGATAAACCTTCAAAATACTGCCTGAAACCTCTTATAGAGTTTCCGTGGCAAGAAACAGCTACATTATACTTTTTTGCCCTCATGATAAGAAATAAATCTTCGATAAAATCTTTAACCCTTAATACCACTTGTGCGATACTTTCTCCGTTTGGAGGTTGAACAAAGTAAGACCTGCGATATTCCAAAAGCTTTGTTGGATTCTCAAGTTGCATTACGAGCTTGCTTGTCCCTTGCAAATCTCCATAACTTCGCTCTTTAATTCTGGGATCCTGAAAAATCTTTAAAGATTTTGCCGACTCGTTTTTAGAAATCGCGATCTCGACTGTTTTTATGGCGCGGATTTGATCCGATGAATATAACAAACCAATTTTTTTGTGGGCTAATTTATCCGCTAACACCCCCGCTTGCTTAACTCCAAGTTCAGTTAGATCGGAATCGCGCCAACCACTAAATAAAAAATTGGCATTGTCTTCTGTTTGCCCATGTCTAAAAACATAAAGAATTGGAAAGTTCGGATTCTCATCTTTGGGAAGCTCTTTTATATCGCGGTAACTTAAATAGGCAATTGCCTGATCAATTTTTTGTTTGGGATATTTGGCAAATATTGCAGGATCAATCATCAGATAGTTTAAACTAACGAGAGAAAGAGATCCCCTTGAATTTCCAGTAATCGGTTATATTTAGCAATTCTTTCGCCCCGCGCAGGAGCTCCAAATTTGACGAAATCTGCCTCTACACCTACTGCCAAATCCGCAATAAAGTCGTCGTTGGTTTCACCAGATCGGTGACTGACAACTACCTTAATTCCCGCCGATTTGGCAACACTTACCGCAGTTAGCGTCTCGGAGACAGTTCCTATCTGATTTGGTTTAATAATTACTCCCCCAATGCATTTTTCGTCAATCGCCCTTTGAATTCTCGCTGGATTTGTTGTCGTTAAATCATCCCCAATTATTAATACCTTATTCCCAATTTGCGCGTTTAGTTTCGTCCAACCTTCCCAATCTTCTTCGCCAAGGGGATCTTCTAAAGACAGTATTGGGTAATCTGTTAACAATTGGGGATAATTGAGATCCAATCGCTTCCTATTTGCCTGAGCTATGTCGAGGGAAATAAGCTTGCCCGCCTCAATACGCGAAGCGTTTTGGGCGGGGGGAATATGGGAAATAGGAGAAATAGAAAGAAGTTGAGAGAGAAAGACAAGAGCATCTTTGTTATCAAAACTATCGGGACTAAAGGCGCCCTCCAGACCTACATCTGTTGACAAACGAGCCTCTTCCAACCTTATTTTAGCTTTCCCGTAAAGAGAAACCGCATCGGAAATAGAGTCGCAAACAATGCTAAATTCTTGAATGTCCATTTTGCCACTAGAGTGCTTTCCTCCTTCAAAAATTAAAGCTTGTATTTTTGGAATTTTAAAATTTCCGCTTAAATAGGCTACTTCATTAAGATATTTGTAAAGGGGTGCTTTTTTTGTTAAAGCATGCGCTCTAGCAAAAGCTATACTTAAAGATAAAATGCTATTGGCGCCAAAACGGGATTTATCGGGTGTGCCGTCCAAGGCTAATAAATGATTATCAAAGTCCAACAGAGTCTTAAAATCCTTTCCTCTAATGTCCAAAAACATCTCCTCCACAAAAGACACCGCTTGTTCAGCAGGTACCGTTTTAGCTTCGCTGGAACCTGTGGAAGTTCCAGAGGGAACAGAGGATAGAGAAACAACACCTTCTTTTGTGGTCATGGTTGTTTCTATGGTCCAGGCGTTACGGGAGTCTAAAATTTTACGCGAGCTAATTTTGGCAATTTTCATAACAAGATATACAAAGAACTCGCCCAATTAATACCCCCGATGCATATCGGGGGCGTTATATACCACCGAGCACGCATGCGAGGGGGTCTACAATTTTTTACGGGATTTAACAAGTTCCTCTTCAGCTTTGTAGACAATTCCGCGGGTTTGGTCTAAAGCGTCAATACTTACCGAAACGGAGGTAACACCAAGCCCCACCAACCTTTTAACCATTTCGGGATAATCCGAAGGGGCTTGACCGCAAATGGATGATGTTACCCCAAATTTTTTACAGACTGTAACTGTTCTTTCGATAGCCCACATCACAGCCTCGTTTCGTTCATCGTATAAGTGCGCTACCTTTTCATTATCCCGATCAAGACCTAGTATTAACTGGGTAAGATCGTTAGAGCCGATGGATACGCCGTCTATTCCCACATCAATAAATTTTTCCAAGATTATTACTGTCGCGGGAACTTCTACCATAATCCAAAGATTAAAATTAGGACCGCGACGAAGCCCGTTTTCTGCAATTATCTTTTTGCAATCCATTAATTCTCCTGGTGTGCGAACAAAGGGCAACATCAAATGCAAATTTTTAAAACCCATTTTATTACGTACCACTTTTATCGCCTCAAGCTCCATTTCAAAAACTGATTTTTCGGCAACGTAGCGAGATACTCCTCTAAAACCAATCATGGGATTTTGCTCTTGTCCTTCGAACTCTGCCCCACCAGCTAAATTTCTAAATTCATTGGTTCTAAAATCGCTGGCGCGATAAACCACGGGTCGGGGGTAAAATGACTCAGCAATTTGCTTCATTCCCGTTGCCATTTTTTCGATAAATTCTTTCTGCTTGCCATCTTTAATAATTTTTCGGGGATGATCCCCAATTTGCGCCATTAGAAACTCGGCGCGAAAGAGTCCCACACCATCACAATTTTTGGCGGCTACTTCTTGGGCAAGTTCTGGCTCTCCCAAATTTACAT
Source organism: Patescibacteria group bacterium (assembly GCA_018896215.1). NCBI lineage: Bacteria > Patescibacteria group bacterium. Next base: position 22,144 of record JAHINB010000004.1, on the reverse strand, counting down.
AAACCTTTGTGGCTGTTTTGGTGTCTTTAAACTTAGTAAATTCGTGAATTTTTTCTAGTTTTTTTCCTTCTAATGATCCCTCGAAAACCCTTCCCGTCGTTCCGTCAACACTGACCACTTCCCCATTTTTAAGAATTTTAGTAGCTAAACTTGTTCCAACTACACAAGGAATTCCCAATTCCCGCGAAACAATCGCCGCATGTGATGTTCTACCTCCTTGATCGGTTACAATAGCGCAAGCTTTTTTCATAGCGGGAACAAAGTCAGGGTTGGTCATTGTGGCAACTAAAACCTCACCAACCTTAATTTTAGAGACTTCTTTGGGGCTTTTTAAAATTCTGACCTTTCCAGACTTAGCTCCAGGAGATGCCCCCAAACCCTCAAGAATTGCTTGAGAACCACCAGATTTTATAGAAAATAGGTCGGCGCTTTCGTTTGAAAGAGTTGTTACTGGTCTGCTTTGGACAATGTACAAACGACCCGCTTCCATTCCCCATTCCATATCCTGCGGAAATTTGTAGTGGTCTTCGATGGCTTTTCCAATCTTGGCAAGGCGAACCACCAGATCGTCGGATAACTTTTGCTTTTCTTGGTAAACACGAGAAATAGGAATTTTTCCTTTACGGGTAAGCTGCCACGATTGCTTAGCAATATGTTTTTCTAAAATTTTAAAGTCATATTTAGAAACTAAAAATTGGTCAGGGGTGACTTCCCCAGAGACAATTGTCTGACCTAAGCCGTAACCTGCTTCTATGGAAATTTGAGTTTTATTGTTGGTCATAGGATTGACCGAAAACATTATTCCCGAAACTTCGCTTTCGATCATTGCCTGAATCGGAACCGCAATCCCCACCTTAAAATGGTCAAACCCCTGCTCTTGACGGTAAAAAATAGCCCGCGCCGAAAAAAGCGATGCCCAGCAATCTTGAACTCTTGCTACAACATCTTCCCACCCCAAAACATTTAGGTAACTTTCTTGCTGACCAGCAAACGAGGCGTCGGGCAAATCCTCTGCCGTAGCCGACGATCTAACCGCAACGAAGCGATCTTTATTTCCCGACAGTTTAATATAGCTGTCTTTAATTTGCTTTTCAATTTCTGAGGGCATGCGCGCTTTTAAGATTGCCGTTTTAATGTTGGTAGCGCAAGTTTCTAAGGCCTGGGAATTGGAAATATCCAAAGCCTTGGTCTCGGTTTTAATTTTTTCGCGCAATGAGGTTTTATCTAAAAAGTGGTAGTAGGCAGTTGCAGTAACAACAAAACCAGGCGGAACCGGAAAACCCGCATTATACATTTCTCCCAGATTAGCCCCTTTGCCACCGGCAAGCGGAATGTCTTTTTTGCTAATTTTAGAGAATTCTAAAGTAAATTTTTGTTTTCCAAACATCTTAGGCAGTTATCAATTCTCAATTTTTAATTCTGGATTAAATTTAACACTTCTTTGACCTTGGCATCAACAATCTCTTTTGATTTTCCCTCTACATTTAAGCGCACGAGTGGCTCGGTATTGGACTTTCGCACATTAAACCGCCACTCCCGCCCATTTTCTACTGTAATCCCATCTGTTTCGTCCAACGAATATCCACGATTTGAATAATTGGCTTTAATTTGAGAAATTATTAAATCGGGGTCGGAAACTTTGTTATTGAACTCTCCAGCAAAAGGATATTTATTTGAATACTTCTCAATAATCTCTGACAACGGTTTGCGTTCTTGGGATAGCATCTCCAAAAATAACAACATCGAAATGACCCCATTATCAGCATAGTAATTTTCTTTGTAGAAAAAATGTCCAGTAGTCTCTCCACCAAAAACAACATTTTCTGCTCTCATTTTTTCTTTAATAAATGAATGTCCGGCTCTACACATTACTGGTATGCCACCATTTTCTTTTATGGTGTCAATTATTGCCCAAACCAAGCGGGGTTCATGAAGAATTTTACTTCCCGGGTGTTTCTTAAGTGCGATTTTGGCAAGCATGGCAGTTAAATAATAACCGCTCAAATAATTACCCTTTTCATCAATAATAAGCATTCTATCTCCATCGCCATCAAAACTGACTCCAAGATCACTCTTAGAATCAACCACCAGTTTTTTTAAGTCTCGAGTATTTTCCTCTTTTTGTGGATCTGGTAAGTGGTTAGGAAAGTTGCCATCTTTTTCGGCATAGATTGAGGTAACTATACACGGCAACTGGCTAAGTACCGAAAGTACAGTTTCCCCAGCCACACCGTTTCCAGTATCTACACAAATTTTTAGAGGGGCAATTTTTGATTTGTCGATAAAGGACAAAACAAAGTCTCTGTATTCCAAAGAGAGATCGAGCTCTCTTAAAGTTCCTTTGACTTGTGATGCCAAAGAAAGATTTTGAATTGAAGCGTTTTTAATGTCTTCCATTCCGCTTGCACCAGAGATTGGAACAACCCCTTTTTTGGTAAATTTAAGGCCAGTATATTCTTTCGGGTTATGAGACCCAGTAATTGCAATCCCCAAGTCGTAATCGTACTTGCCAACAGCAAAATATATAGAATCGCTTGTTACTTCACCTAGATAATCTACATCACAGCCAGAATCTAGGAACCCCTGAATCAAGCTCTTGTAGACGGCATCAGATCCTAACCGAACATCTTTACCAATAACACATTTTTTAGATTTCAATATGTAAGCTACCGCTCGGGCAATGGTGTAGGCTGTATCCTCATTTATTTGAGATGGATAAAATCCACGGATATCGTAAGCCTTAAAAATAGTTGGATCAACGAGAGTCATAATCATTTTAGAAGCAGGGTGAACGAAAAGGTACTGCCTTTTTGCTCCTCACTGGTAACTTTAATTTGTCCTCCATGAGACTCTATTATACCCTTGGCGATGACCAAACCCAAACCGGTTCCTTTTTGCATCGGGTCAACTGGAGCTCGCAATTGCTGAAATTTATTAAACAATAGGGGAATCTGGCTTTTGGAAATTCCTACTCCCGTGTCTTTGACCGCAACAGTGGCACGGCTTTTGCTTGTCGTTAAACTTACAGTGACGCTACCATCTTTAGTATATTTAATGGCGTTTGATAGTAAATTTATGACAACCCGCCCAATTTTTTCTGTATCGCACTCAATAAACACTGGTGTTTTGGGCATTTTTGTTGTCAGCTTGACATTTTTCCCAATCATAACATTTTGATAAGGCACAACCTTTTGATTTATAAGTTCCGTGAGATTACAATGAGATTTTTCCAATCTAAATTTACCCGATTCTAGTTTTGCCACATCTAACAAGTCGTTTACGATATCAAGCATGCTTCCCGCTGAATCTTTAATTTGCCAGAGTAATTCTGTCTTTTTTTCCTGCGAGATTTCTTTGGCTCGCTTTTCGATTAAATCCGAAGTTCCGCGAATTACAGTTAAAGGGGATCGCAGATCATGAATCATCATACTGGTAAAGTCTTCGCGCATTTTAACCAACTCCATTTCGCGAGTAATATCCTGCAAGGAGAAGGCGCAGCCAATGATTTGCGCCCCATCTAAAATTGGGATTACGGTTAACCGCACCACCTTGTTTTTTAAGTAGACTTCGTTAAATATTGTAACCTTATTAAGCTTTGTCGCTTCATCAAACGCCCCTTTTAAATTTATCTCGCGAGGAAATTTGCTAATGACATCATAAAAATTACAGTTGGCGTTTTTAAGCCCCAACATTTTTTGAAAAGCTTCATTAATGACGATAATTTTTAAATCTTTATCAAAAAACACCACCCCATCCTTTAAGCTTTCCACCGAACTTTTAAGCTTTTGCTCTTCGGTATCTAAAAGATTAGACAGTTTAGTAAGCGCCATGGAAGCCCTTTTGGCAATTTCAAAAATGGTGTTGACGCTTTCGTCCTTTGTATACAAATTAAAATGCAACGACGAAATATTTATTAGACCCACACCGCGACCTTTCTTAAAAATAGGAACATTAAAAAAGGAGCTTGGAACTTCTTGGCTTTCCGAAATAACCGCTCCAGTAATTGTGGTTTCTATATCAGGTGGGATATTTTTTAACTTAATTTTGTTCAACGCAAAAAAGGCGACTAGAAGGTTTTTCTTAACCTCGGAAAGATATTTTTTTCCCACCGACTCTTCCAAAGATATTTTGAGATTAAATTTGCCATCGGACTCGTAGAGATAAGATACCGAGGTATAACCAACTAAATCCCCCAAAGAAGAGATTATAATATCAATGATGTTCTGAACCGACAAAGAATAGCCAATGCGTTCGCTAATTTGGGATAGAACCGAAATTTCATAAAGCTTTCGCGAAAGGTACTCTTGTTTTTTAAGATAATCTAATTTTAAATTAGCAAATCGCTTTTGCTCCGACCGCGCCTCTACAACCACATAGATAAAAAGGGAGAAAAATATTACTAGAGAAAAAGCATATAAATTTGTTTCCGTTAGCATAGGGCAGTAGTTAATTTTGCTTCTTGGTAATTAAGTCAAAAACACCGTAAGCGCTCATAAAGCCCATAATCCCAAGAATAGAAAATAAAGTTTGAATTAAAGGAACCATCCAAAGATATTCGTTGCCTAAGGTTAGTGGGATACAAGCCGAAATTAAAAATCCTAGGGAAATAAAAAAAATGGGTTTGGCGATTTTTCCCGTACCAACGCGCAATACAAACATTAAAGTTACCAAAAAAGCTACCAGATTTAGATAGACAAAAGCCATGGAATCACCAATTTGAGGACCTAAAAAGACATTAATGGTGGTAGGTTGCATAATTAAATTTCGTCAAAATAAATCTCGGGATAGCAAGAAACGATGGGTTTAATTATGTTTTTAACAATCTCCCCAGAAAGTGATGTGTACTTGCTAACTAATAATTGCAAAACTTCTCGTGGTTTACCTTTGATACTTGTAACTATCCCGTTTTCGGACACAAGAAGTCCCGGAATCTCTTGAGCCTTAGAAACTGCAATTTGGGAACCCAAGATTGCCATTTGTGATTGAACAACCTTAGTAGCTACATGAGCTACATTGGTATTTAAATTAAACATAAAAACCAACAAACTAGACCTTAAGAATTTGTTTTATTTTTACTACAAGTTCCGCCGGAACAATTTGATACTTTAAAATAAAATCTTCGGCGCCGGTTTCCAAAGCCACCTTTATGTTCTCGTCGCTACCAAAATTGGTCAACATAACAACAGGAATGTTTTTTGTGGCCGGTTCCTCCTTTAGATCTTTAAGAATTTTTATCCCATCTTTATCGGGCAACATAATGTCTAACAGGATTAAAGCGGGATTTTCTTTTTTTGCCGTTTCGGTTGCGCCAATTCCAGTATTGTGCCAAACTGTTTCGTATCCTTCCATTTCCAGTTCCGTGGAATACATTTTGTACAAGGACTCATCGTCCTCAATAAGTAGAATTTTTGGCATAGAATTAAATCACCTCCCCTAACATTGTGGCATTGCAAAATCTTAAATGCAAGAATCTCTTGCAGTTAATTTAACCCCATTGTAGTATTACCCTCATGGATTTAAAAACGATTCTCCCCGCAATTGGATACATTGGAATTTTTGCTATAGTGTTTGCTGAATCGGGACTTTTGATTGGATTCTTTTTACCTGGCGACAGTCTGCTCTTTACCGCGGGATTTTTAGCCTCACAAGGAATCTTTAACATTGAGCTTTTGGCATTGCTCTGCTTTATTGGAGCGGTTGCTGGTGATTCCGCAGGATACGAAATAGGTCACAAATTTGGGCGCAAATTATTCCATAAAAAAGATTCTGTGTTTTTTCATAAAGAAAATTTAGAGAAAGCCGAACAATTTTACGAAAAGCACGGCAAAAAGACGATTATTTTGGCACGATTCATTCCCATAATTCGCACCTTTGCTCCAATAATTGCCGGCATTGGCAACATGAAATACTCCACCTTTATTTCCTACAATGTTTTTGGCGGATTCTTTTGGGCAGTGGGGATATCTTACGCCGGTTATTTTTTAGGTAGTATGATCCCCGGAGTAGATAAATATCTATTGCCTATTATAGTTTTGATTGTCGGGGTCTCCGTCGCTCCAGGGTTCTACCATGTCCTAAAAGACAAAAAGCAGAGGGAGGCGATTTTTTTATTTGTTCGCAATAAACTTTTTTTTACGGGTGTCACCCGAAAAGAAACCGATTTCCATTGATTCCAGTTTGGGTTAAAATAAACTCATGATAGAAATAATACTTTTGATTCTTTTACTTGTTCTTGTCACCGTTGATATCTATTTTCATTTAAAATCCACCAATAAAACCGATTTTGACGAGATTATTGCCAAAGCCTTTGAAAAAATAAGTTCCGGATTTAAAGATGATTTTTTGAAAAGTCGCGAGGAAACCGCCACTAATTTACGGACTAATCGCGAAGAGCTGTCCAACAACTTTAAAAATTTTGGTGATACTCTTTTTAAACAAGTAGCAGGTTTATCTACCATGGTTGACACCAAGCTTAAATCAATTCAAGAGGACAATAGCGCAAAATTGGAGGAGATGAGAAAAACTGTGGACGAAAAACTTCATCAAACTTTAGAGAAGAGACTGGGAGAATCCTTTAAATTAGTCAGCGAACGATTGGAGCTAGTTCATAAAGGCTTAGGAGAAATGCAAAATTTAGCAACTGGAGTTGGCGATTTAAAAAAGGTTCTCTCTAATGTAAAAACGCGAGGAGTGATGGGAGAAATTCAATTGGAAAATATTCTAGAACAAATCCTAACTACCGGTCAGTATGTTAAAAATGTCATCACTAAAGCAGGGTCTAATATGCCTGTGGAATTTGCCATTAAAATTCCTTCCAAAGATGCCAGCCACGCCGATTTACTCCTTCCAATTGACTCTAAGTTTCCCATGGATAAATATCATGCTTTAGTTGATGCCTACGAGGTTGGAGATTTAGCAAAAATTGATGCGACCTCTAAAGAATTGGAGTACGCCATTAAAAAATCGGCGAGAGATATTTGTGAGAAGTATATTGACGCGCCACATACAACCGACTTTGCTATTATGTTTTTACCCGTGGAGGGATTATATGCCGAAATAGCGAGAAGAAACACACTCTATGAGGGAATTAGGAGAGATTACAAAGTTGTGATATCTGGTCCTACTACCCTTGTTGCTACATTAAGCTCTTTGCAAATGGGTTTTAGAACGCTGGCGATTGAGAAAAGGTCTAGCGAGGTTTGGCAAACTTTAGGCGAAGTAAAAACCGAATTTGATAAGTTTGGAGGAGTCTTAGAAAAAGCCAAAACAAAAATAAATGAAGCCGGAAAGGAGATTGATAATTTGGTTGGAACAAGAACGAGGGTAATCCAGAGTAAGTTGAAAAAGGTGGGGGAATTCCCAACAGCTGACGAAAAACTCAAGCTCCCCGGAACTTAAAATGCAACTAGTGATAAGTAATCTCCTTACAAACTACCAAATTTACCCTTGTAAAAACTCCAAAGAGACGCTCCTAATTCTCTATGGTTGGCAATGCAATATAACTTCGTGGACTCAAGTTGCAGTGGAATTATCCAAACAAATTAATGTAATGTTGCTGGATCTTCCAGGATTTGGACAAACACAAGAACCATCAACCGCATGGGAAATAACCGATTATGCAGATTTTGTTGAAGAGTTTATAAAGAAATTGGAATTAACTAATCTTACAATTATGGGACACTCTTTTGGGGGCAGAATCGCCTTGATTCTAGCTCCAAAAAACTTATGTGATAAGTTAATTCTTGTTGATTCTGCAGGACTTCCTATAAAAGATTTAAAAGCTAAAATTCTGCTTATGGCTACTAAAGTGGGTAAACCCATTCTAAAGCTATCGCCAAGAAAATATTCCAAAATCTTTCTAGATTTAATGGTCAGTGCCGATTACAAAAACGCTGGGACAATGCTAAAAACCTTTAAAAAAATAGTATTACCTGATTTATCAAATTACACAAAAAAGATAACGGTTCCGACTCTCATAATTTGGGGAGATAGAGACGAAATGTTGTCTTTAAAACACGCCAAAAGATTTAAGGAACTAATTCCACACTCAACTTTAAGAATTATCTGGGGAGCAGGTCATAACCCCCACCTGGAAAAACCAGAAAAATTTATAGAATTAATTCGAGAGGAATTAAGGGTGTCACCCTTTTAGGGTGTCACCCTAAAAACAAATGTTTACAGACTTTATTCATATTTTACAACTAGAAGAATACCAGCTTATTCGTTTTATTAAATGGTCATTACATAACCCCTTTGGAAAAAAATTAGAGAACAAAAAATCGCTCGTTTGGACTGAAAAGGCCAGATTTGTTGCTGTTGTTGCCATTGTTTGGTACTTAATTATCGGGGCGGGGTTATTGGAAATGTTAGGGATTTTGGGAGCCTTTACTAGTGCAATACTTCTATTTTTTCCATGGGTTTTTATTAGCCTAGCTGTAATTACCCGCAAACCTTACGAAGTAATAAATCGAAAAATTACAATTTATAAAACTCGCAAAAAAATACTTTCTCTAAAATCACGAGGATTAAAGATTATTGGAATTACTGGCTCTTACGGCAAAACTACCACCAAAGAATTTTTGTATCGGATTCTAAAAACACACTTTCGTGTTTTGCGTACCCCAGAAAGCTACAATACACTTTTTGGAATTGCCAAAGTTGTGGATTTAGAGCTCGATGAAAATTACGATTTCTTTATTTGTGAAATGGGGGCGTACAAAATTGGCGAAATAAAGGAGCTTTGTTATATGATTCCACCCGATTTCGCAATTTTAACTGGTATTAACGAACAACATCTAGAAAGGTTTAAAAAAATCGAAAACACCATAAAAGCTAAATTCGAGCTTATAGAAGCAGTTAAAAACAAAGCGCAGTGTTTATTAAATCGCGACTGCAGAATTATTTTAGACAATTATCAAATTTATACCTCCGACCCTATGTTTTATAGTCTTGGTGATTTTAAAATTAAGAATCCTTTTCTTATCGGAAAGGCTAACCTAACAAATGCTACAGGAGCGGGAAAAATGGCGTTGCTTCTTGGAGTCTCTCTAAATAATGTAAGAATTGTTCTAAATACGCTAAAACCAATTCCTCACCGCCTCGAAATTAAAAAACTTGATAATGATTGGATTATTTTGGACGATTCTTATAACAGTAATGTTGATGGTTTTAAACAAGCGCTTGAAGCTTTAGCTAACTTTAAGAACCACACAAGAATTATTGTTACTCCGGGAATTGTAGAGCTGGGAAATAAAACTTTAGAGATTCATCAAACGCTAGGAAAATTGGTCAACAATATCTGCGATTATGCAGTTTTAGTTGGGAAAAACGAACGAACCGAAATGTTAGCGTCAACTATAAAAAACAAGGGTAAAGTAATATTTATTAAATCAATAAAAGACCTTAACGAAACCGTCGCCAACCTTGAAATTAAACCTCCCGTGATATTAATCGAAAACGATCTCACCGATAATTATTAGTATCAAAATTTCATTCGGGTTCGTCCCAAATGGGACGGACCCGGTTGCGACACCTCATCCTAACTTTGGATTCTTTAAGGACGAGCCTAAATTGGATAACAAATTTCCAGCAAATTTTGTGGTATATTTTTTCTTATTTGCAAAATCCCTCTCCGCAATTTCTATTAACTTATCACAAAGTTGCGAAAAATCTACCCCAGCTTCTTTCCACAGGTAAAAGCTGTACGATCCGGGAATAGTATTTGCTTCAAGTACAAAAATCTCCCGGGTTTTTTCTTTAACCAAAAAGTCGACTCTGGCAAGTCCCGATAGATTTAAGAGCCTAAAAACTCTGCAGGCGGTGTCCTTTATTTGTTTCTCTATTACAGGCGACAAAAACGCTGGTATTTGCCTGTTTGCTGACTCCATTCCCTTTGCTCCCTTTCGCCCAGTTTTGTACTTATCGTCAAAACTTAAAAATTTGCTCGAGGAAAAAACTTCCTCGCAGGGCGAAACCTGTAACTCCCCAACTTCTCCTCCCATTACAGAAACATTTATTTCGCGAGCCTGCTCTATAGCTTCTTCTACGATCGCCCTACTTCCAAAGCACAATGCCACATCAATTGCGTTTTTTAGTTCTTTAGAATTGTGTACTTTAGATACACCAATACTTGACCCCGAGGAGTTGGGTTTAACGAATAGGGGGTACTTAAAATCAATTTTTATTTCTTGAGATTCTCTTATTACAGAGATAAACCTGGTTTGATTTATTTCATTAGCAGATAAAATGTATTTGGTTGAGAGCTTATCCATGCCAAGAGCACTTCCTAAAACACCCGATCCAACGCAGGGGATTTTTGCAACTTCAAAAAAGCCTTGAAAAGATCCGTCTTCCCCAGCACCACCATGAAAACAAGGGAAAATTACATCGATTTTTATTCGTATTTCGCTTTTTAAAAACCCTTTCCGCTTTTCACAAAGAACCCATCCATCCTCACCGGGAGTAAAATAAACCTGATTACAATATTCTGGAATCTTCACTAAGTCTTTATAAACATCTGCATTTGTGAGGTTATCTCCTGTATACCAAATTCCATCTTTTGAAATATAAATTGGAATAACAAAATACTTTGCGTGATCAAGATTCGCCAAAACTTGCAAACCGGTAATTACCGAAACCTCATGTTCTGGCGATACCCCACCAAAAAATACCGCTATAGTTTTCATCTGCTTTTTAGTAACTTATTTATAATATTTTTATCATTCCAAGGAATTTCTTTGCCACCAATATTTAACGACTTTTCATGCCCTTTGCCACAAACCAAAACCCAATCTCCTTTTTTTGCTAATTTGATTGCTTTTGCAATCGCTTTTTTTCTGTCTGGTTCTTTTATAAAATCAAAATTTGAGTCCCCCAAGGCCATCTCGTTAATAATATCAACTACGCTCTCACTTCTGGGATCTTCGGCAGTCAATATTACTTTATCACAATATCTTGATGCAGTTTCTCCCATTTTTGGTCTTTTGTATTTATCTCGCTCTCCAGCACAGCCAAAAACGCAAACTATCTTCGACTCTTTATTTTTTATCTTACTAACAGTTAAAAGCAAGTTATTAAGAGCATTTGGCGTGTGAGCAAAATCAACTACAATGTTAATTCCTAATTTGTTTTTTACCATTTCAAATCTTCCAGTTGGAGGAATTGCTTTTTCCAAGCCTTTAGATATATCCTCTGTAAATATCCCAAGATACGCGCAAACCGATGAGGCACAAACGGCGTTTTGTTTATTGTAATCACCTGGAAACTTCTTAACCCACTTGCTCGATAAACCCTTAATGGGGTTGGTTTTTATAAGTTTTAGATCAGTTAAGTCTCTTAAGTTACTTGTTATTTTAGAAAGTAAAGAAAATCCAGCTCCTTGAGGATTTAGGTAAACTGCTTGCGATCTGGATATAATTTTTGCCTTTGTTTTTAGGTAGTTACGATATGTTTTGTGGGCATCTAAATGCTCTGGAGTAACATTGGTAATACAAGAAACAACAAACTTGATTGGACCGATTCTATTTTGTTCCAAAGCGTGAGAGGTAGTCTCAAGAACACAGTATTCGTAACCCTTTTTTACATGGTTGGCTAGCAATTTAAAAAGCACATCGGCATCGGGCGTAGTGGTATGAAGACCTGGAGAAGAAACTGTTGATACTAAAGCAACCTTGTAACCAACCTCTTTTAAAATGGAATAAATAAAATGGCAAGTGGTGGTTTTGCCATCGGTTCCGGTAACCCCAATAATTTTAATTTTATCTTGCGGGTTGCCAAAATGGTTAGCGCAAAGATCAGAAAAAGCCTGCCTTGGGTTATTCACTACGACAAAATTTATCTCGGGGTAGATTTTTGTCAATCCAACAGAAATGTCTTCGCCAAGGATTGTTTTTGCTCCATTTGTTATCGCCTGTTCAATAAACTTGTTGCCATCGATTTTAGTTCCTTTTATTGCCACAAAAATATCTCCTTTTTTGATTTGGCGAGAGTCCATTTTTGGTAACCTGTGAGATCCATAAAGCCTTTTTAACTTTGTAAAGTAAGCGTTAAACTTATCCCCACGATCAAATTCGTTTACGAACATGCCGAAACTGGCACATCCCGGAGAAAGCAAAACAATACCTTCTTTATTTCTGGCTTTGATGAACGCGGAACTGATAACTTTATCAAAATCGTTAAAGATTAACTTTGAGTCCAATCCTGCTTTTATTAATTTATCTGTTCCTGCTCCTTTAAGGAATACATAGTCAACATGATTTGTTATAACGAACGAGGCTAAATCTGTAACATCTAAACCCTTATCAGCCCCACCCAAAATCACCACAGGTTTTTTAGAAAGGAATGTTTCTATAGCAGTTTTTGAGGCGGTGGGATTTGTCGCGGTTGTGTCATTGATAAAATCAACACCTCCAATTTGTCCTATTAATTCTTGCCGATAGGGAACACCTTTAAAATTACAGACCGCTTGGATACTTCTCTCCGTGTTGAGATTCAGATATTTAGCAACTCGTAAACTTGCCATAATATTTAAGATGTTATGCTCTCCAGCAAGAATTGGTTTTGGAATGGCAAAACTATCTTTGTCAAAAACTATCTTTTGCGATGGGCAAAAATTAAAATATTCTTTGGTGAATTCCCCATCTTTTACTGTGATAAAGGCATCATTTGAGTTTTGATATTTAAAAATTGAAGATTTTGAGAGGGCGTAATCCTTATAGGATTTGTAGCGATTTAGATGATCGGGATAGATATTTGTAATCACCGCAACTTTTGGAGACATTTTTACATCGTCCAGAGCTTCACATTGCCAGCTTGAGAGCTCCAACACTACCCAATCATCTTTTTTTATCTTAGACAAAACGTCTAAGACACCAATTTGCATATTTCCAGCTAAATGCGCTCTTAAACCATTGGCTTTGAGAATTTCGTAAATTAAATAACTAGTTGTGGTTTTTCCTTTAGTTCCTGTAACTCCAATGATATTTTTAGTGGGGCAATTTTTAAAAAATATCCCCTCTTGCATTCGCACTTCAACACCAGCCTCTTGTGCCATTTTTAAGTAAGGGGAATCTTGTGGTACACCGGGGTTTCTAATAACTAGGTTAGTGTTAGTAAAATCTTTTTCTTGATGAGAACCTAAGTGGTAGGTAATTGGAATGGGTACCTTAAGTAACTTGAGGTGCTTAAGTGAAGAAGAAAGTTGCTCTGATGTTTTTAAATCGGTAACAGTAACTTTATACCCTTTTTTAGCAAAATATTTTGTAGCCGCCAACCCTCCACCGTTTATACCCAAACCCATAATAGTTACTGTCTTTTGGTTTCGTTTGATACCATCCAAAATTTTTTCCCCGTGACCAACAGCAAAAATTAAGACCACATCCCCTCTTTTTACAATCGTTAAGAGGTAATCTGAAACATCTTTGTAATCTTTGATGCATTTAAAGTTTTTAACCCCTATCTTTGTAACCTTAAAAAAATCTTCATTCGTTATTGGGTAGGGCGGATTCTCCCGAGAAGCAAAAATATCCGTTTGAATTAGAATATCAACATCTGCAAAAATTCCCTTAAAATTATCTAGTAAATCGGCGCACCTCTTGTATTGATGGGGTTCAAAAACCACAATCAACCTTTTTCCCAGATTTTTTGCACCAGTGATAGTGGTCGCGATTTCGGTTGGATGGTGACCGTAATCACTAATATAAGTAACACCACCCTTAACAAACTTCTCAAATCTTCTGGCAGTTCCCATAAATCCAGGAAGATGAGAGATAGTAGTGTTGATATCGTAACCTAAGGCATTACAAGCCAAAACAGAAGCGGTAGCATTTAAGGCATATTGAATTCCAGGAAAATTTATCTGCGCTTTATATACGACATTCTGGTACTTAAACTCCCACAATGTCGTAAAATCCTTAATAGTTACCTTACTCAAAACACAATTGTTATAAGGCTCAAAACCATAAAAAATTTGGTCTTTATTGCAATTTAATACGAGTCTTTCTATTCCTGGATTATCCCCAAAACCAATAATTTGTCCTCCTTTCTTTACCTGATTTACAAATTTCCGATATGAACCTAGCATGTCGTTAAACGACTTAAAGTAATCGGTGTGATCGTTCTCCAAATGTGTCAAGACGACAATTTGGGGAGTTAATCCCAAAAAAGCGTTCCCAAATTCGTCTGCTTCTACTACAAAGTTTTTTGACTCCCCTACTCTGCCATTAGTCGCAAAATTAAGCAAAGTTCCACCAATCCCAAATCCACATTTGTCACCCATAGAATCGAACAGATACGCTACCATAGCACTTGTAGTTGTCTTGCCATGAGTCCCAGCAACTGCAACAACATTGCGATCATCAAGAATAACTGGGAAAAAGTGGTTTCTGTCCAAGCTTTTTACACCAAGTTCGTTTGCTCTTGTTAACTCCTCCATATTTTTGGGATAAGAAAGTAAACCGGAAGTATACAGAAAATAGTCTAGGTCACCTGTTACATGATTAGGGGAGTTGTTGAGATAAACTTTAGATAAACCAAGTTTTAATAATTCTTGAATATGTTTGTTGTTAGCGATATCACCAGCATCGCATCCTGATACATCCCAACCAGATTCTAACAACACTTTAGCTATCCACGACCATCCTTCGCCACCGATTCCTAAAATATGAGCTTTTGGCATGTCAAAATTCTCCAACCAACACAATCTCCTCTTTTAAATCCACACCCAACCTCTCTTGAGCCAATTTTTTAATATAGTTGATGATCGTCAGCACATCTTTTGCTGTTGCGCCCTCTTTAGTTTCTATAAAATTGGCATGAGATTCGGAGACTTTTGCTCCGCCTACTGTGTAACCTCGTAAATTGAGAATTTTATCAATCACAAAACCCGCGGAGAGATTGTCCAAACCAGCTGTTTGCTTTTGCTCTTCGGTTAAGTTGCTAAATGTGGATCCTGCGGAGTTTTTAGGTTGCACAATTTTGCGCTTTATCCACTCACTTGCTGTCATTTGTGCGGTTTTGATATCTCCGAGAAATAAATTTAACTTTGCCGACAAGATTAAATAATTATTTCGGTGAAAAAACGAATCGTTGTACTCCAGTTCTAATTGTTCCCGCGGGATGTTGATGATACTACCTTCAGCGTTGAGTATTTTAACCGACTCCAAAAAATCGCCAATGAACCAATCCGCTCCATGGATATTATTCCACACCGCACCGCCTACAGTTCCTGGAATTCCGGCAAAAAGCTCCAATCCGGTAATTTTGTTTTGTAGTGTTTGAGATAGTAATAAAGGAAGCCGATGACCTGATTGAACCTCAATTGCAACCCCCTCGGTTGATTGTGAAATTGATAAATCGTCCCAATTTAAAAGACCTTTACGCCAGTGGGTTTGCTGATTGCGTTTTTTGCGTTTAGTTACAGTTTGAGAGTTGATTTTGTCACCAACTACAAAACCTCTAGCTTCGTTTTTAATTACTAATCCTCTTATTCCGTCATCAGAGATTAAAACATTTGTTCCTCCACCCAAGACGAAAACTGAAATCTCTTTTTGTTTAGCCCAAAGATACAAAGCCACAAGCTCATCTTGATTTTTGGCAACGGCAAAATTCTCCGCTAGTCCTCCAACTTTAAGCGAAGTAAACGAAGCAAGCGAAACATTTTTGTCAATTTGCGGAAGATGTTTAATCACAACAAATATTGACTTGCTTTAAGTAAACTGATAGTATTTAACTAATCATCAGGAGGTCAGTAGTTTGCAATGCTGGTGTTGCAAGTGAAGCCTCCTTTATTATTTCCCAATTAACTCAACCTTTGGCTTAATATCTTCGACATAAAGCTTGTAATCTCTAAATCTCTTTATTAAAGACGACTCCGATTTTCTACTTGGAACTATTACTTTAAAAAGCTTTTTATCTTTTTCCAATTCTTCATGTAGGCAAAAGAAATCACCGTCACCAGAAACAATTATTGCCAAATTATATTTTGGATACTGAATTTTTGCGGAATGCAGAACCAACTCCGCATCTACATTACCTTTAATACTTTTACGATTAAATCGTATTGCAGGTTTAAAAACCAAACTGTATCCCCACTTTTCTAAATTGCTATAGAGGTTTTTATTTGAATCCAAGTATCCAATAAATAAAAAGGCTTTAGAGATATTGTACTTATCTTTTAGATAAATATAGAATTTATTAAAATCTAATTTCCAACCTAAAGATCTAACACCTAAATTGAGATTTTGACTATCTATGAAAGCGTAGACAATTGGTGCTTTGAAACTTCTTTTGGCTTTTTGCATTGTAATAATATTATAACAAGATATACAAAATGATTCTTTAGGGTAAAACGATAGAGGGGTGAGACCCGAATTTGGGTCTCACCCCATCTTTTCTTGTTACAACAACATTTTAGAAAGCATCAAAAATACCTTGATTTAACAACAAATCATCGGGTAGTACCCGAATCGGGTAGTACCTTATAACAACAACCTAAACGGGACTGATATTTGCTCCAAGGGAGGTGTAACCTGCTACTATATCAGGATATCGGCGCTTTAAGATGTCAGCATTGTGTACCACAGTTGTAACAGGATCGGCAAGAGATGCTAGGAACAAAGCTTTGACTGCTTGAATAATTCCCGGGGGAGTAACCTCCCCACCTTTAAATGTCACAGGACCATTAACAATAATCTTTTGCGAATCAATCATTTGGATATTAGCTCCAATTAAGTTTAGGTCCTTACAAAACTCCAACCCTGTCTCATACATCCAATTATTAATTAAAAGTTTCCCGTTTGTTTTGCAAGCTAGCGTTACAACCGGAGGCAGAACATCAACGGGAAACCCTGGCCAGGGGCGAGGGGCAAATTTGAGTAAATCTTCTCCAGCCAGAGGAAACCCCGAATTAATCTGATCTATTTTAAGTTCACAATTCCCATCCACTACAAGGTCTTGACCGCTTTCTACTATCTTAATCCCAAATTTCCTAAACCAATTTACCATTCCACCCGTTATTTCTGGAACATTACCACCTCTGATCGTAATATTTCCGTGAGTTAAAGCGCTAGCTACAATAAAGCCTCCAATATCTACAAAATCGGGTCCCGCAACAAATGTGGCACCTTTTAGTTTTTTACCCGATACGGTGATAATGTTAGAACCCGCGCCAGTTATACTCGCTCCCATATCCGATAACAGTTTTAACAGATCAACTACATGAGGTTCACAAGCCGCATCAGTAAGTGAAATTGTATTACCGCTAAGACCAGCAACCAGCATAGCAAAATTTTCGGTTGCTGTAACGCTGGCTTCGTTTTGCCAAATGGAACAGGAGGTAATTTTTTTGGGCAGGGTAAACCTTACAAACCCGTCAAAAAACTCGGTGACAATTCCTAATTTATTAAAAACATCAACATGAGAAGCGATGGATCTTTTTCCAAGCACACAACCACCAGGGACTGGTATTTCGGCAACACCAAAACGCACAAGAAGCGGTCCCGCGAAAAGAATCGAAGCTCTAATTAGATTTCCCAAAGCAAAATCGACTTTATATGATTTTAAATTCTTGCAACAAACCGAAACCGAGTTGGCGCTTGTCCAAGTGAATTCACCGCCCAAAAGAACTATCATTTCCAAAATTTTTTGAACATCGGTTGATTGTGGCACATTGTTATAGATAACAGTCTCATCAGTTAAAATCGAGGCGGGAAGGGCAACAACGATGGAATTTTTATTTGGAATAGGAACAACAGTACCTCGCAGAGGATTTCCTCCAACAATCTTCAATGAACCCAACGAGTTATCACCCATAGCTATATCTTACCATTAACCAACGCTAATATTTGCGCCTAACATTTTTAAGTTATCTATCAGACCGGGGTAATACGAATCAATCAACTCGCCACCAATTAAGACTGTCTTTCCTTTATTTAATAAAGACAATAAAAGATAAGGCAACAAAAGTTCTCTCTCGTCTAAAATTATTTTTTGCGCCAAAAGGGCTGACTTTTTAACACTGGTTACGCTAACAAAATTCCCCAAGACTTTAAAATCTAAATTTGCGCCCATACGATTAAGTTCTTTAAGTAAAACCTGGATTACGGAAGAATTGGGAAAGATTAAAGACATCGCGATTTGTCTCGACAGAAGAAAAACTAAAGCTAAATAACTCCAAGATTCCACGAACCCGGGGTATGGCTTAACCTCAAAGCTAACAGTATCTTCATATTTTACAGGTTGCATATAAACCCTTAATTCGCCTTTAGATAAAGAATCAATTTGCGCCCCCCAAGACAATATCTTAGCGCAAAAAGGCATTAAGTCCTGCGAATTGACTTGTGAAAGCGTAATATCACCTTGAGTACCCATTGCTAGAAAGGTATAAAAAGCCGCAAGATTGTCGTTAAACGATACTTTTTTCTCTACTCTACCTGTAGGAAGACCTGCTGTAGAAACACAAACCGTATCCGATTCGTTTGTTCTTACACCAGCATCTACATTTAGATTACAATCTACTAAAACCCCCAAAAACCATTTAAACAGCGGATCTTGGGGGTAATTTACCATAATAATTTTGGCATCCAAGGAGATAGCAAAGAGGATCGCCAAAAACGCTTCAGGTCCACCCCTATTTCGAAAATCTAGATAATAGCTCTCCTTTATAATCGCGGGTCTAATAACCAGCAAATTTTTGGAATTAGTTTCTTTTACTAGTCCAAAAATTTTTAAAAGATCAAGAATATTTTTGTGCTTGTTAAAGATCTTTGATGAACCATCCAAAATGACCTCTATATTTTTAAAAATGAAAGCAGGCAAGGCAAAAAAAACCTCGTTGTCGATATCCACTGCAATTTTTATTCTCTTGGGGCTTGTAGAAGCAACAGAAGGATCTACTAAGAGGATTCCATCCTGACTTCTTGTTGTTTTAGAGAACACAGACACTAAAATATTAAATAGTTGATCGAAACCAAAAGAACTAGGAGCATTCTCTATTTTTGAATTGTCATTTAAAAGTAGCGCCAAAGAAACTAAAGCAGATGCACCAAGAGGCGATCCCGAAACAGCAACTTTTCCCGCAATTTTATTTTGACCAGCTACAATATATTTCATCTTAATAATCGTAAGGAATTCTGTAATATAAAGCTAACTTCTCCGCAATGTCCATCCAAGCAGGAACCGCAGTTTCGGCGGCGTAAATACTTGTAGTAGGCTCACTAAACCGAACCAGCATAACAAATTTCCTGCTTTTTGGCAAAAACCCCACAAATGTAGCGTTAGTTTTGTTGAGGTCATAGCCACCTTCAACTGCAATTTGGGCAGTTCCAGTCTTACCCGCAACTTGATACTTTTTAGAGATAAAAAATTTGGCTTCTCCGCTACTGGTAGCGCGAGTTAACATATCAACCATGGTAAAGGATGTTTTTTGGCTTATAACTCTAGAAATTATTGTTTTTAAATTTCTTTGTTTAACAATTTTTGTATCTCCATTGGGCATATTTTCTACAAAATTTACCGCCAGATAAGGCTTTAACAACTCACCACCGTTGGCTATCGCGCCAAAACCATTTACAACCTGAAGAGCGGTCGCCGAAACTCCCTGCCCAAAAGAAGCCGTGGCTAAATCAATATCACGCCAGGTAGAATAATGGCGCAACTGCCCTGTTTGCTCCCCTTCTAAATCCACCCCCAAAGGTGTTCCCATTCCAAAGCTAACAAGATATTTCCAAAGATTTTCGGAACCTAGTCTTTCGGCTACCCATGCCGCCCCTAGGTTATTAGAGTGTTCCAACACCTCATACATTGTCTCTGTTCCATAATGCTTTCCATCCCAAGTGTCAACTTTATGACCCGAATAATATTTAGGACCAGTATCTTCAAACGAAGTCTCGGGGGTAACCAAATTTAAATCGATAGCAGAAGACATTGTAAACGCCTTAAAGACAGAACCAGGCTCATAGGTATCGCTTATAACTAAGTTAGATGTTGAATCAATTTTTGGCTTGCTATCTTCTTCTAGCAACAAAAACGATGCCATCCCAAGGATTTTTCCTGTTTCGCATTCTATTACAACAGCGCTAGCGGATTTTGCCCCATAGCTTGCCAAGTAATACTTAAGGCGTTCTTCTAAAAGATATTGCACAGCTCTGTCTAATGACAAAACAATGCTGGTTCCAGAAATTGATGGCATCTCTGTATACGATCCCATAATAATCGCATTTCCAAAAGCATCGGTTTCGGAAATAATCCTTCCGCTTTTGCCTTTCAAATCGGAGTTATAAAAACCCTCTACACCAAAATAACCTTGGGGCAATCCATTTTCGTCGCTAGCTACAACACCAACAACAGAAACCGCTAAATCTTCTTCTGGAAAAAACCGTGAATCCTCTTTTTTAAAAACTATTCCACTGGTAATATTTTTTTCTATTTCTACTTTTTCCTCCGGGGATATGCCATGTTTAATTGGAACATACCACAATGTAACATCGTTAAGACGATTAACAACTTCCGAATCTAATTTAAACTTATCTTTTAAATAGAGTACTAAAGAGCTTTTGTCTTTGTCAGTAAAATTTCTGGGTTCGGCAAAAAGAAAGTATGCTGTTTGGGAAGACGCCAAAGGCGACAAATCAGAGAAATGAATACTGCCTCTTGATGCTGGAATTACAATTTCTTGAACCTGTTGGCTACTTGCTTTAGCAAACAAAGCTTTATGGCATATTATTTGAATATAGAATAATCGGCACAAAAATACCAAAGCAACGCCTACGACAAAATAT
This sequence comes from Patescibacteria group bacterium, assembly GCA_018896215.1. NCBI lineage: Bacteria > Patescibacteria group bacterium. The sequence continues at coordinate 1,370 of JAHINB010000004.1, read as the reverse complement.
TGTACCAGAGCTATTCTAATCCCAATCGTTTTTAAAAGCATTATCTAGTAATTGAATCTATCATACCAAAGTCAGTAGCCATTTTTTTAATGTTAGAGAGAGCGCTGTATTTTGCTGTTTTATTGCGTAGAATTTGATTTTCGGTAAGCAAAGAGTTTCTTCTAACCAAAAATCTTGCGTATTCAGAACTTTCTTCGGACGAAGAATTAATAAAAAAAGCCCCAAAGATAAAAGACCCCACAGCAATGACAAAAGAAAAAACCAAATAAAAGTTAATTTTTTTATTTTTTAGCGATCTCATTTTTGCTACCTCTAAATCTATACACCCTTAATTTGGCGCTTCTTGACCTTGGGTTTGCAATTATTTCACAACGCATAGGAACAGACAAAGACACTAAGGTTGAACTCGCGCCACGACCAAAGTTTTTTACCACACCATCTTCTAAACCTTGAAAGGATATTACGGCAAGTCTCCCGTCCTTGTCCAACAAGGATTGCGCCTTAGGTAAAGATTGAGATAATACCTCCAGCTCCAAATTTACGGCTATGCGTAAAGACAAAAAAACTTTGGCGGCAAAATCGTCACGCGTAAAATCTTTCTTTATTCGCATTAGCGTTGTTAACAAATCCCCAACAGTAACAAACCGTTGGTTCGTTCGAGCTCTAATGATTTCTTGAACTAATTTCTTTGCCTCCCGAATATTTCCATATTTAAAAAATATCTCCTCAAGGGCTTTTTGGGGTAAGGCGTTTAGCAAATCGCAGGCTTTAACCCCCGTTTGCTCTCCCATGCGCATATCAAGGGGGGCATCTTTGAACCTAAAACTAAAACCGCGGGTAGGATCTTCCATTTGAAAACTCGAGATACCAAGGTCGTATAGTATTCCAGAAACATTGACAAAATCACGCGCTTTTGCGACTTCGTCAATTTTTTCGAAATTTGTATGAACAAGAGTTAGTTGCTTCTTTTGCAACTGATGCCCAAAGCGTTTTTGGCAGTATTTAATCGCGTTGACATCTTGATCAAGTCCTAAAACAATTCCTCCTAACTCCATTATTTTCGCGGTATGATCCCCACCTCCAATTGTGGCATCAATATATTTTTCTTTGGGAAAAACATTAAGACCCGCGATAGCTTGATCAACTAGTACACCAGTGTGATAGAAATTTTTCATAATTGATGAGGGATCATCCCAAATTAGGGATAATCCCTAATTTTACTTTCTACAAAAGCTTTTATTTCGGAGATTTTAATTCTTTCTTGTTTAGTAGTGTCGCGATCACGAATGGTTACAGTGTTATCTTCTAGTGTTTGATAATCTATCGTAACACACCAAGGGGTTCCTATTTCATCTTGCGAATAATATCTT
>JAHINB010000003.1 GCA_018896215.1 Patescibacteria group bacterium | reverse complement strand
TCTTCGCGGCTTTCTTCTTCTTACTGGCTGACCGTTTACAAAAAATGTCGAACTTCAATGTGCTAGCTCGCCGCTTCGTGGCTCGCTTGCTCCAGCGTGGCGCCCCCACCCGCCGCGCCTCCGCTATTTTTTGCGCGCGCGAATTTTGCTCGGCTCCGCCGAGCCTTTACTCTAATAATTTTCTTATTTCAGCACCCATTGCCCTAGCTATGCGTTCAATATTGATTAGTGTAGGATTTCTAACTCCTCTTTCCAGACCACTGATATAAGAGCGATGCACACCTAAAGCTCGTGCAATATCACCTTGAGACATTTGTTTTTCCACTCTAAGTTTTTTTAAGTTTTTCCCAAATATTTTTGAAATGTTTTTACTTTTCGTTATCAACATAATATTTAGCCATCAAAACGGCAGTTTAATTATCCATCTCAAGTCTGCATCGGGATTAATTGTAAATCCCAATGACAAACCAAATACCAAAGTAAATATTAAATAAATACTAAATGTTAAAACTAAAAAAGTAGTAAAAGGATATATCCAAAATTTGAAAAGTTTATTTTCTCTATACCTGTATATTTTATAGAGGATACCAATAATTATAGGTGTCATTAAAAAATGCTGGGCAAAGCCGTTAAAATTTCCTTCAAAACCGGATATCCCAAGCCCGAGTCCAATTATTAAAGAACAAAAAATAATAAAGAATTTGTCTATATTGTTAACTTTGTTCTTTTCCCGATTTAGCTCAATTTTAAGAAGAAAGAAATAAAGCAGAAGAAGTGGTATAGAAACGAGCCAATGCCCAGGTCCTTCGTCGAGAAAGAATACAATTTGATATAAAAGGCTTTCGTTTTGGTGTCCAAGGAAATCCTCAATTAATTGAGCAGTCGTATGAACACCAAAACCAATACCTAAAAATAGTAGAAGAAGAAAAGTCGGAACAACGATACTTTGTTTATCATTATTTTTATCGCTTCGTATTTTACGAAAATAAACAGATTTATAGATATAGTAGTTACCAATTGCAAATATAAAGACATAAAATATTGGTTCAAAGACATGCTGTAAAGTTAGTGGGTATCCATTAAATATGGGAATTTGAAAAAAGACACCATACGCATATACGAAGAACAGAATAATTAAAACCGTAAATGTAAGTATTGCTTTAGTTATAGAAGTCATATTTGTATTGGTTAAATCTACTTGTTTTATTTTATCTACTGTTGTACTATTAGTCCATAGAGACTTATAATACATCATTGAAATGATAGAAAGTTCTTTAAAATTTTTTGCGTTTTTTCTTTTGATCCCGATTTCATCGGGATTGTTCGAGCCGACAGTTTCGGAGGCGCGGCGGGTGGGCACATTCGACAAGCTCAGTATAAAGGCGCCGCGCTGGAGCAAGCGAGCCGCGAAGCGGCGAGCTAATCAAATGAAGTTCGACATTTTTTGTAAACGGCCAGCCAGTAAAGAGAAGAAAACCACCGAGGGGTAGCGCTTTCCGCGCCCGCCTCCGCAGAAAGCGCGTCAAATCCGCCTTTTTTGAAACTTGCGGACAGCCGCCGGAAAAAGAAGAAAGAAAAAACGCAAAAATTGTCCCGCAGTGGCGGGACTACTCACTATCGTTCGCTTAAAGAACTTTTAGGAGATAAGATAAAAAAATATGATCAAATATATTGCTTATTGCAGAAAATCTACAGATGAACCGGATAGACAAATTCTGTCCATTGAGGCGCAAGTTGCAGAACTAGAAGAACACGCCGCGAAAGAAGGATTAAAGATCATTTCTTTTATTACCGAGAGTAAAACCGCTAAAGAACCGGGGAGAGAAAAATTTGCGGAGGTTTTGGAAAAAATAGAAAACGGCGAAGCCGCCGGTATTCTCTCTTGGCACCCTGACCGTTTGGCCAGAAATTCTGTTGATGGCGGAAAGATTATCTATTTACTGGATACCGGAAAATTGCTTGATCTAAAATTTCCCAGCTTTTGGTTTGAAAATACCCCACAAGGCAAGTTTATGTTAGGCATGGCTTTTAATCAGTCTAAGTATTATGTTGATAATCTTTCCGAGAATGTAAAGCGAGGCAACAGACAAAAACTTCGTCGCGGTGAGTGGCCCAATCAAGCGCAGTTTGGTTATCTAAATATTAACAAGAAAATTGAGGTTGATGAAAAAAGAGCCAAGTATGTGCAAAAAGCTTTTCAGCTTTTTGCCACCGGCGGTTACGGATATGCGGACATTCGCAAATTTTTCAACCAAAACAAAATTTACAACAAAAGTGGCCATGAACTTCATCTGGATAAAATCAAAAGAATTTTGACCGATCCGTTTTATTATGGAGTGATGAAATTTTGCGGCGAACTATATGAAGGAAAACACCCGCCTTTAATCAGCAAGAAACTTTTTGATAAATGCCAGGAAGTAGTCAAGCTGAAAAGTCGCAAAGTTAAAAACAATAAACATCTATTTGATTTTCTGGGTTTAGCCAAGTGCGGCGAATGCGGCGGCGCAATTACCGCTGAAAAACATATCAAGTATTACAAGCGAACAAATAGAACGGTTGAATATATTTACTACCGTTGTTCCAAAAAAATGGGTAATTGCTCGCAAAAATATATTGATAAGGAAAAAATTGAAATGCAGTTAAAAGAAATTGTTTTGCAAGCTTCTCTGCCGCCGCACGCCGCTAAAAAGTTTCTTGAATGGGCGGAAAAAGACGCAAACAATGAAAAAGAAAAATCAACAGGGATTGTTTCAACTTATCAGCTGCAACTTAAAGAAACAGAAGAAAAAACAGACCGATTGCTCGAAGGATATTTAGACAAAGTTATTTCTCCGGAAGATTATCAAAAGAAAAAGAATGAATTGGTCGAGACAAAATCGCTTCTTAACTCTAAAATTAAGGAAATTTCGCAAAACGGCGTTGAGTGGCTCGAACCTTTTCAAGAATTCGTAAATAGTGCGCTTTCAGCGCACAAAATCGCGCGCGCAAAAAATAGTTGCCATGATTTATCAATCATGGCAAAAACTGTCGGCTCGAACTTCTTTTTAAAGGATCGGCGGCTGTCCGCAAGTTTCAAAAAAGGCGGATTTGACGCGCTTTCTGCGGAGGCGGGCGCGGAAAGTGCTACCCCTCGGTGGTTTTCTTCTCTTTACTGGCTGCCGGGCTAGGATTCGAACCTAGGATCTTTGCGTTCAGAGCGCAACATGCTACCACTACACCACCCGGCAATGCTTCTAGCCTGTATTATAACCTAAACTTATCAATGTAACACCCATCATTTGATTAGAATCACAACTTCCACCAACTTCCACTTCCGAAGTGGAAGAATTTTGGTGCTCTACTAAAGGAGGTGCATATCAAAACCCAACCTCCGAAGTTGGGTTAAACCCTAATGTGAAAGTACGAAAAGGTACGAAAAGGGGTGAGACCCAAATTTGGGTCTCACCCCATTTTTCTAATGTCTTTATGATAAAATCATTCGTAATGAGTAAGCAAACAAGCAAAGAGCAAACAATCATATTTACTAAAAAGCAATTTGTGGCTTTATTAAAAGCTGTTTATTTAGGTAATTGGGTGGCCAATGCTTATAGAGATAAAAAGCATATTAAAGACTACGAAGACATAGAAAATTATGTATTTTCCAAAGCCCCTCTTTTTGGATTGGAAAAATATATGGATCATGAAGAAACAGATGGTGATATGTACTATCCAACAAGTCTTTTTGAGGAAATCACAGATGTTCACATAAGGCACGATGAATACGACGAGGAAACTCTTTGGGACGAGCTAGCCGAAAGATTAGGCGAACTTAAATTTAGAAAAAGCTACTCTCCACAAGAATTAGCTAAATTTAGCCAAAAAGAATGGTTTTTTAAGTTATCAGATTGCGTAGATTCGTTTTACGAGGAATTTGAAAAATACGGTCTCGAGCGTCTAAAAATCGAGACAAAAAAAGAGAAAAAATGAATCTGCATTTTATATCGGGCGTTAGGATTATAATGCAAACTCAGGTGGAATTATTGGTTGGTTACATTGAGGTATAATGTTATCAACCGTGGGAAACTATTGGCAATATTTTAATGTAACCATTTAAACCAAAGAGATAATATGAGTAACCTTCCTGAAATAAAAAATCCAAAATATCATGAGATGGACTTCGGAGAAGTGGAAAAAATCAGAGAGAGTGTTGCTTCTGGTAACATTAATTTGATCATAGATGATAGTAAGTTATTGCTCTATCTTAATCAGATGGAGAGAAAATACAGTACCCAACTAAAGTGGATTCAAAACATTTCTGTAATAGGTTTCGTTGGGATGATCGTTTTTATTTTCATCAACTGGACGATTTCACCTTTTCTTTTTGTGGCTTCGATAGTTGTTAGCATGCTTAACCGAAAATTGGCGAAGAAATATATTTTAAAACAGTGTTCAGAAGACAAAGTTTTTCTTAAATTTGCCCTAGCTGTTGGTTTAGCAAATTTTCACCCTTAATTCTAGTCAAAATGTCTGATTTAACTCAAGTAGCAAAGGAATTTAACGAGTTGGTAGAAGAGGCTGACAAAAGTAGACTTGCCTTTTCGGCAACTGCATTAACAATCTATACAGCACTTAGCTCGGGTTTGTTTTTGTTATCTACAAACTTGAAATTTAACGACTGCACAGAAAAAACCTCATTTTTTGTTGTTGCAGTAACAAGTATGTTGATAGTTTTACTTTCCTTAATTGAGCGGTACGCTTATTTTCTTATCGCAGATAATAAAGGAAAACTCTATACGAATAAAATACGAGAAACCAGCATGCCTTACGAAGGTCAATTGGGTGGCACAGCATTTCAAACCAAACTAGTCTCTTTTCTAATACACGCAATATTGGTACTAATCATCATTAATTTATTTGCAAGTATCGTATTTGTATATTTTAAGCTCTACACAACTTAAGTTGTTTTAGCTAGAGGGGCAGTTTTCCTGTAATGAAGTTTCTTCTGCTTTAGAGGTGGAAAAATTTGGGATTATAAATCAACACAATCTGACCCTTGCACTTTCGGGTTTAATCTGGAACAATCGAAAGTGCTGTGAAAATTTTGCAACATCAAGTAAGAATTTAAGTTTTATGTACTTTCTATGATAATTTATTTAATCTCTTTTCTTTATTTAATACTTTGGGGATTTACCTCAATTCATGGGCGGGTCGGCAAGTTAGGTATTGGAGAAAAGCCGTTAATGTACACCTCTATTCTTATTGAAAGCATTCTAAACCTTTTCTTTATTTTGTTTCTTATTTCAACAATTGCTCTGTTTATTTATAGTTGGAAACTGGCAATTTTACTATTTGTTATTGGTGTTTTAACCTGTCGCATAGTATTCGATCCTTTAGTGGAAAGGGTATTATTTCTCCCATTATTTTCGTATTTATTGAAAAAAGGTAAAGAGATAGAAGATAGAGAAAATAAATTGAAAAGTTAGAATGGGGATTTATACCAATAACAAATATGGAGCTAATAATACTGTTAGTAATTGCTTATGTGGTTTATTGGTTACACACCAAATACCATAATAAAAAACCGAGCGAGTCTACTTTAGCTGATCTAAAAACAAAATATACTTCTATCTCAAACACAAGAATAAATGTAAAAAGAGTTGATATTAGTGACCTTACATTAAGTGAAGAGCAAAAGGCTATTTTTGATATTATAGAAAATACTAACGAAAATGCTTTTATAACAGGAAAAGCGGGAACTGGAAAATCGGCTTTATTGGAATATTTTAGACAAAAGACTACCAAAAAAGTTGTGGTATGTGCACCAACTGGAGTAGCAGCTTTAAATGTAGGTGGTCAAACTATACACTCGTTATTTAAAATCCCACCTGCTTTTGTAACAACATCTAAATTAAAACCAGACGGCAAAACCACCCTTTTACTTAAAAATATTGATGCCGTTGTAATTGACGAAATATCCATGGTTAGGGTGGATTTAATGGATGCGGTTGATCATATCCTCAAGACTGCAAGAGGAAGTAACTTGCCTTTTGGTGGGGTTCAAATAATTATGTTTGGGGATTTATATCAGCTACCGCCTGTTGTAGAAGATAGAGAGTTGCATAAATATTTTGCCGACAATTTTGGCGGATTTTACTTTTTTAATGCGAATGTTTGGGAAAATACTCCCTTAAATATATACGAATTAACAACTATTTTTAGGCAAAAAGACGAAATTTTTAAATTGCTACTGAATGAAATTAGAACCGGTTCTGTAAATGACAATACTCTAAATATGTTAAACAAAAGGGCTAATACGGCTATTCCAGAGGATGGGGTTATTACTTTAACCACAACCAATAACACATCCAGAGAAATAAATAGTTATAAATTAGCTAAACTTAAAGGGAATGCTTCTGAGTATAAGGCAAGAATAAGTGGTGATTTAGAGCGTTCCGTATATCCCACAGAGGAACTTTTGCAGTTAAAAAAAGGTGCACAAGTTATGTTTTTAAAAAACGATAAACAAAAAAGATGGGCAAACGGAACAGTAGGTTTTGTTGAATCTTTAACGGAAGATGAGATTAGGGTTAAAGTAGATAATATTCCATATTCTGTACCGCAAGAAACATGGAGCAAGATAAAGTATTTTTACAATCAAGGTACTCGTAAAGTTGAGGAAGAAGTTGTAAGTTCCTTTACACAGTTTCCACTTAAATTAGCTTGGGCAATAACAATACACAAATCTCAAGGTCAAACCTACGAAACAGTAGCTGTAGATATGGGTTCTGGTGCGTTTGCACACGGTCAAACCTATGTTGCCTTAAGTCGTTGCGAAAGTCTTGAGAGATTGTATCTAAAAAGAGAAGTTTTGATTCGAGATATTATTGTAGACCCAACAATTATAGAATTTATGAAGACTGTAAAAATAACCAAAACCGATACTGGTTAAGAAAAATGGCAACATACAAAATATTATCTATTGATGAATCTGGAAAGGCTTCCTACAACCATCCTTCAAAGGAATTTGCTTTAATGGGAGTTGTAATTAATGAAAAATTTAAACCAAAGCTTTTTAGTAAGTTGCAAAAAATAAAAGCCAGGTATTTTAAGGATTCTGAGATTGTACTTCACTATAGTGAGATATCTAGAAAACGAAATGTATTTAGTGTCTTAAGGGACAAAGGAATAGAAGTTAAATTCTGGTGTGATATTCTTGCTATTCTGAATAATTCAAATATCTCATACCTATTTACTTTGGTCGATAAGGCAAATTCACAAAAAGCTAATTGGTTAGATAAAACGATAGTTCATAAATCCTATCTATCTCTAATAAAAATGTATGTATGCAGTTTGCAGAGGAACGAAAAAGGAAAAATAATTACCGAATCTGATTGTTTTCAAGATACATATTTAGCAAAGGTACACAACACTTACCAAGCCCAGGGAATAAAAGAATGTAATCTTACAGGAAGGGGTTATTGGGAAAAAATTACCTGTTTATCTTTTGTGAACAAGAGGAACCTAGATCCAGAAATCGAACTAGCTGATTTATTGGGATCGTCTATTAGGCTTAAATACCGTCTGGAATATAAAAAGTCAAAGGAGAAAATTAACAATGTGGAAAGAAAGAAATTGCGTTTTATAAATAGAAAGGTCCACAAAGATAATTCCAATTTTTTAATACTCAGATAAAACAAAAAGCCGGTCATGGCTCTAAGCACATATACCGACTTCTTGCCAGTATTATGTTCCATTTTAGATTAAAAATCAACTGGCACACTTAAACACGGGTTTAATGGTAAAATACGGGTGTGGGGGAAAATCAAATTGAGGAAATAAAAAATAAGCTGGATATTGTTTCTGTTGTAGGCTCTTACATCAAGCTTACTAAAGCTGGTCGCCACTATAAAGCCAGTTGTCCTTTTCATAGCGAAAAAACCCCCTCTTTTATTGTAAGCCCCGAACTTAACATTTTTAAGTGTTTTGGTTGTCAAAAAGCCGGTGACATTTTTGAATTTGTTAAAGAATTCGAACATGTAGAATTTGTCGACGCTCTAGAAATCCTTGCTGAAAAGGCTAGGATAAAATTGATAAGATCGGGCCAAAACCCTCAAGAAAAAACCCGCAAAACCAAAATTTTTGAAGCCAACTTACTGGCATCAGAATTCTATAACTATATATTAACCAAGCACAAATTTGGAAAAACCGCCCGCGATTACTTAAAAGATCGGGGAATTAAAGATTCCACCATTAAAACATTTCAAATCGGTTACGCTCCAAAATCTTGGAATAGTTTAGGAAACTTTTTACTCAAGAAAGGTTATTTTTTGCCAGACTTGGTGGCAGGAGGGCTTGTTAAACCAAGACAAGGGGGCGGTGGGTTTTTTGATATGTTTCGAGGAAGAATAATGTTTCCGCTAAAAGATATAAGGGGAAGAGTGATTGGCTTTGCCGGAAGGACGATCTTTAACGAAGAGCCAAAATATATTAACACCGCCGAAACCGAAATTTTCAAGAAAGAAGCTTTCTTGTTTGGACTAAATTTGGCCAAAGACGCCATAAAAAAGACCGGCGTTGCGATTGTAGTCGAAGGCGAGTTTGATATGATTTCGCCTTTTCAAGCGGGGGTTTCTAATATTGTAGCCTCTAAAGGAACCAGCTTAACCCAAAACCAAATCTCTTTAATAAAAAATCTTAGCGATACTGTAATTCTTTTTTTTGACACAGATTTTGCGGGAAAGTCGGCAGCTGTAAGGGGAATAGAGCTTGCCCAAAACCAGGATTTAAATGTAAAAATTGGTGTGCTGCCTGCAGAATTTAAAGACCCCGACGAAGCTGTAAGAAAAGACAAAAAAGTGTTTTTTGAGGCCATAAAAAATGCCGTTTCTATCTACGATTTTTATCTTGACCAGGCCCAACAAACTTACAACTTAACCGACGCTGTTGCCAAAAAAAAAGCCGGGATATTTGTGGCAAAGCAACTATACAAAATTAAAAACCCCATCGAGAAGGAGCATTACGCCAAAAAATTGGCGACGCTTTTAGATACTTCTTTGAATTCTATCTGGGATTTGTTAAAAGATGTCGAAAATCAAGAAAAATTGGGGGGGAGTCGTGAATTTATTGAAGAAAAGCCAGCCATGTCAAAGCTTTCGCCACAGGAATTTATAATTGCGGTGCTATTGAAGTGCCCAACAGATACTGCCAACAAATATCTCTATAAGTTAGGTATTGCGGATTTTGAGCATAACGAAACATTAAAAGAGATTTTTACAGTTTTAAAAGATTATTTGGCAACAAGAAAACGCCCCCTTGATATTCGCAAATTTATCAGTACAATACAGCCAGCATCGCGAGATTTGGTTTTAAATTTATATCTTTTGGAAATTGAAAACATTTTGGAAGATAGCGACCGTTTGCAAAAAGTGTTAAACAGCGCTTTGGAAAAGACTAAGCAGGAGCGCATAAAAAGAGAACTTTCTGTAATCAGTGGTAAAATTAAAGAGGCAGAAGTTAAAGGAAACCTAGAGGAGATTAAAACACTCTCTCACGATTACTCGCAAAAAATATGCAGCTTAAAGAAAACCCAAAACTAAAGGAGCTTACAATTCTTGGAAAAAGAAGAGGATATATAACTCAAGATGAGGTATTAAAGGCATTTCCCGAGGCTGAAGAAAAAATAGAGGTGTTAGACGAGCTCTACACAATTTTTATTGAATCTGGAGTAAATGTTTTTGATACCGCCACAGAAGCCGAAGAAGAAAAACGCAAAGAAGAGTTGGAAAAGATAGAAATAACTTCCTTTTTAGACACTTCCATCACCAGCGATCCTGTAAGAATGTATTTGCGAGAAATTGGTAAAGTTAAGCTTTTAACAGCAGCGCAAGAAGTAGACTACGCACAAAAATGCGAGGTGGGAAAATACCTAAAAATTTTTGATTCTCTTAAAGATAAAGGCGAAAGAACCGATAAAAGAATTATTGCCAAAATAATGGGGTTGGATACTAAACAAATGAATGGGGTGATAAAGTTGAAAGAGAAGTTACAAAAAGAAGAAAGATTAAGTGAGATTGCCATAGCAAAACAAGAGCTAATCCGTTGCAACTTGCGGTTGGTTGTTTCTATTGCCAAAAAATACATTGGGCGGGGCTTGCCGTTTTTGGATTTAATTCAAGAGGGTAACTTGGGATTAATGCGGGCTGTGGATAAGTTTGACTGGAGACGAGGTTTTAAATTCTCTACTTACGCTACTTGGTGGATCAGACAGGCAATTACAAGAGCAATTGCCGATTTAGCCCGTACCATTAGAATTCCGGTCCACATGATTGAGACCATTAATAAATATAAAAAAACCAAAAGAGAACTGGAGCAAGAGTACGAGAGAGAGCCTTCCCCAGAGGAGGTAGGTAAAGCCATGGGAATAGAAGGCGAAAAAGCTCGCGAAATTGTAAAAATCTCCCAAGAGCCAACATCTATCGAAACTCCCGTCGGAAAAGAGGAGGACAGTAGGTTAAAGGAATTTATCCCTGACGATGCCAGCAAAGCGCCAGATGAAATTGCAAGTTATGAACTTCTTAAAGGTCATATTGGTGATGTTCTATCTACCCTATCGCCTCGCGAACAAAAAGTTTTGGAGCTTCGTTTTGGTTTAGTGGATAATAGACCTAGAACCTTAGAAGAAGTAGGAAAAGAATTTGGAGTAACCCGCGAAAGAATTAGGCAAATTGAGGCAAAGGCTCTACGCAAGCTTCGCCACCCCTCCCGCAGTCGCAAACTTAGAGACTATTTATCTTGATTGCATTCTAAAATATCTAAACCACTTTGACAAAAGTAAATGATGGTGGTTAAATTAAAGGATGATCACAGAATCTTTAAAGCTCTCCTCTCAAAATCAAGTCACTATTACAACCCCAATTAGGGAAGCTCTGGGGGTTGTGGCTGGCGATTGTGTCTTAGTTTCCTTAGAAGATAACGAAGTGCGAATGTACCCTGCTAAAAAGTCTTGGGCAAAACAAACCTCCGGTATTGCTAAAAATATCTATAAAGCTGTTGGCGGTGGCGCAAACTATCTAAAGAATGAAAGAAAAACCTGGAATAAAAGGTAAAAACCTCTACCTAGATTCGAGTATCTTTATTTACCACTTCGAAAACAATAAAGAATTTTCTCCTTACACCACAACAATTTTTAATGTTGCGGAACAGGAGAATGCTGTAATTGGGTGTTCGGCAATTTTGTTTTCCGAAATAACACCTCCAATATTTAAAACAAAGAACAAGGAGATTTTAGCGATTTATAGTTCGCTAGACTGCTCACCATTGTTTTTGCGGATTATTGATCTAACTAAAGAAGTTGCACTAAAGGCAGGTAGTATTAGGGCAGAGTATGGATTTTCTACTCCCGATTCAATTCATTTGGCATCTGCTGTTATTGGAGAGTTTGATGTTTTTATTACCAACGATAAAGATTTATTAAAATTTAAGGAAATACCAATTTTACCACTTACCAAAGTATCTCTAACTTTCAACATAATTCGTAATTAAAAATTAATAAACTTAGAGACTACTTGTCTTAAAAAGTTGCTTTGCAGTGATCCAGTAAAAGGGATTGCCGTTTAGATATTCCCTATACCACCATTCCACGCCCCAAAAATACTGGGTGGTTATTTTAGAATCTTGGGCGTACTTGACAATTTCCACAAATTTATCCGGACTCATGGTTTTATTAATTTCTTCCGGAGACATTTGCAAAGCCGGCTTGGTTCCCCAAGGCTCTCCCTGTAACTCGGTGATAATAATATCATTGGGATTAATTCTAAAAAATTTGGCTTTGGCCAAATACCAACTTGGGGAGAACGGGTAGGTCACATAAAAACCCTTATTTAGAATTGGAAGTGTGAAGACTACATGCCGATACAGAGAAATTCCTAAGATATCTCCAAGTCTTGCTGTTATTGGCCAGATTCCAATTTCTCCACTGTCTTGAATTAAAACGGAACGAGAGGGATCGAGTTTTTTTACTAGATCTATTTCTTTTTTAACGAAGATCGGATTTGCAATTAATCTTGAACATTTGCCAAAGGGAAAAAACGGCTCGTTTTCTACTTGGTAAGTTGTGATATTTGAGAAACTTTTAAAGTGGTTTACTTCCTCCGTAAGCAAATTTAGCAGTTGGTCTTTAACATCCTCGCTGGTTTTGGAACTAAGAAACGCTGGGTCGTGACACTCGGGCCAGCGGGGAACCTTTCTTCCTAAAACCAAGATTACCTCCACGCCTCTTTTTTGCGCTTCGGTAATTTGGAAATCCAGATCGGAAAAATCGTAAACTCCCTCTTCCTTTTCTATTTCGTCCCAATACGCCATTAACCTTAATTTTTTAACCTCTAAATCATCAAGAATTTTAAGATAAGTTTCCCTCCAATTTAAATTTAAATCGTTTTGGGCGTATTTAGAGCTAAAATTAACTCCGTAAGAAATGTTCCCTTCTTGAGCGCAGGATTCTTTAGTCATCTTGCAAACCAATAAAAATATAATTCCTGCGATTAGAATGGGTCTTGGCATTAGATGTTCTGAAGAAATTTTCTAATATTTTCTGGGGCTTTTACAAGTTCCTCTTTCCATTCTTTAAGATTTTCTTCGTTGACTTTTGAAGTTGTTAAAATGTGCTTTAATTCCATTATTTTCTCTTGAGCTTTTCCGTGCAGTAAAATTCCCACTCCTTTCTCGCTAATAATATTTTTATATTCATCCTCCTGACCGGGAATGTAACCCGCGATAAACACAAAAGTCTGCGATAACCCAAGCTCACAAGTAACCTGTGATCCAATGGAGAAGGTTAAACTATACAAAGATTCCTTCATAAGCTTTGCCATCTCCTGCTCCCCTGCCCATCCAATAAACTCCATATTGCTACAATCCGCGTATTTTTGCTTATATTTTTCCAAAAATTCTTGGTTCTTTCCACAAACAAAAACAAAACGGTATTTAGTCCCGCCAAAAACATCTCTTATTGTGTCTAAATATTTTTTTGATTTTTCTATCCACTCTCCTCCAGCAATAACTAAGATCTGGTGAGGGTCTTTAGCTACTTTAATATTTTTGTAAAAACTTTCGCGGGCTAACGATCCCAAAAAAACCACTTTATCTTTGGACATTCCAAAATTTATTGCTCTATCATAAGCTTGTTTCCAATAGGCAACATAATAATCTAAAAACGGTTTTACTAGATATGAAGTATGAACAACAGGATCAAGTAGCAATAAAATTTTTTTGCCACGACATTTTGGATGAATTAGTGGGTGGGTAGAGATCACAATATCAAAATCGTCTAAATGTACCTCTTGACGGCGAAGCTTTCTTTTTACCTCCAACATCATTCCCTCTACCATGATTCTCGAAAGTACCGGCTGTTTTAAAATTTTAAACAAGGATTCGTAGCTTTTAGGAGACTTGCTTGTTATTTTATAGACTTCATTTACACGAGGGAGAACATCAACAATGGTACATTTAAACCCCCAATCTTTTGCCCACGAACTCCACGCTCGGGCGGCTGACAAGTGACCTTGACCTGCTTCTCCAGTTAAGATTGCTATCCTTTTCATGCGAAGCCTTATTTAAGCTCAAAGGTTACATAAACTGTTTTTTGGATGGTAGACGATCCGGGTTCTACTGGCGCTCCCCCACCACCACCTATACCACTATCCATTCTATAAAGCGGAGAGGGAGAGTAAGAACCGCTTTCGGAGACTGTGACAATTCCACCCAGCGTTTTACCTGCAGATTTAGCAATTATTTCCGCTTTACTCCTTGCATCCGCAATTGCTTCACTAAGCAGTGTCTTTTCGGTATCTCTAGTTTTCTTGTCATCCAACGAAAAATTGGGACCATAAACATTGGTTGCCCCAGTTGAGGCTAAAAGTGTTGCCAAATCGGAGGCTTTGGAAATATCTTTCAAATTAATTTCGATGGTGTTACTTACATTCCATTGCCCTGGTTTTTGCTTTTGGCGATCGCCTTCATAAACATAATCGGAATTTTGATAAATGCTTAAACTTTGGGTTTTAATATCTTCTTCCAAAACTCCAAAAGATTTTACAGCGCCTATAATGCTGGCAATTTTGTCGTTAACCCCTTTAATAGCAATTTCTTTATTGTCATTGTAGGCAGTAACTCCCGCAGAAAAAGAAGCGGTTTGATTGGAAACTTTTAATTCGGAGGTTCCTGTTACCGCAATGCTTTGTTGAGCATTAAAGGTTACACGACCCCAATTAATATTCTTCCAAGGAAAAAAATAGAAAGTCAGAAGGATTAAGCCAATAATAAAAAGACGAGACATTACGGTTCTCATGGGAAACATAATTTTAAACATAGAAAAAAATTTAACTCCTATTAATTGGAGTTAAGTCTAAATCATATCCACAAAAAAAGAAAGCGGCGACATTTTAAACATGCACCGCTTTCCTTAGGGGGCATTTTTGGAAAGTGGTTACTTTTTGCCCTTCTTTGCTTTCTTTGTTTTCTTTTTCTTTGCAGCCACAATTACTCACCTCCTCAAACAATATTTGAGACTCAAAATTAATCCATTCTCAATGATTAAATTTAAGAACCAAAAATACCAAGAGTCAATAGATATTTTTTGAGGAATTACTCTTTACAGCAATCTACCGCGCTTTTAACGATAGCGCCTAATTTATCAAAAATACTTACTTTTTTAACATAATTTTCATTTATATTTTCAGAAAGAAAATTGAGCTTTTTTTCATCATCCGCTTTAAGGTTTTTTGTGTCTACTAAATTTAAATTTAGACCCCAAAAAAGAGAGTATAGATCGTAAGCTTTTTTAAACATTTCTTCGGCTTCTTTTTCACCTCCTTTGGACAACATTTTTGTCCCCACCTCGATGAGTCGCATACTTGCCGCCAACAAATGCTTACTCATGCACCAAACTTCGCCTTCATAATCCTTGATAATTCTTTTTAAAAGATCCTTTCGCATGCTTCTGACATCATTTAAAATTTCAAGATATTTTTTGGCTTTTGTTTTTCCCCATGAAAAAAACAAATGTTCCTCTAAACTAATTAAATTCATTATCCCAATAGACAAATCTTCGCCCGAGGATAGGTCTAGTTTTTCGCTTTTTTCTAATTTTTTAATTTTATCTAAAAAGGATTGAATTTCTTTATCCATGTGTGACCAAGTATATGACAACACTTGCAATAAGTAAAAGAGTTACTGGGACAATTACTTTTTGATAATAAAAGAAAATTTTGTTTTGATTAATTTTGCGCAAAATCTTATCTAGCAACACTCCGCCCAAAAATAAAATCGCTCCAAGAAATATCCCAAGCAACAATTTGTCAACACCAAACAATTTGTTGTCTGGGTGACCGACAATCCCAGTGTACTGTAAAGGAAAAACGGTAAACGCAAATGTTATCAAAAAAACAACCATTGGAAGGAATTTGTATCGGATTTTTCTTTTGGCAAGCGCCTCTACAACCCACAGAGACATAGAGACAATTAATGCTCCAACCCAAACTCCCGAGATTAAATCATCAACTCCAAAATAGCGGGACAGCCCGACCCCTGCTCCAACCGCTACCGTGCAAACAGGACAAACAGCAAGAGCGGAGGATTTGATTGTTGCTAGTAAAGTGATTACTGTGAGAAGAGTCGATAACGGTTTAAACGTCATAACAAAAATTTCTAATTTTAAACTAATAGGTTAATTTACTAATCCCGCCTTACTATTTAGCAGTTGTTTTATTTCCTCCACCCCAACCAGACATTTCCCCTCTGCGTACATAAACGGCACAAAGATTTGGTCACTTGCAATGTTACAAGATAACGCGACTAAAGCCAATTCGGCAGAGTTGATTTTATCTTGGTAAACCTCTTTTTCCTCTATATCTACCTTTTCTTTTATTTTATTCTCGGTAATATATTCTTCCACATCCCTACAATGGGGACAAGTGTTTCCAAAATACAAGATTACCTTATCGGATGATGGAAGTTTAGGACGATTTGCTTGAAGCAGCAGGAATATCCCAACAAAAAGGGCAATTGCCACAATTGGAGTTACAATTGAGCTAAATTTCATCTGCCTAATTTATCAAAATACTGCACCTCTGGCAAGATGATATATGGACGGGTATCTATACTTTTGTGGTTCTTGCGCGTGGGGATATATTTTGTTAGACTACCGCTGTATTTAAGTAAATTTTAAGGATTTAATCTATGCCAATAACCGAATTTTCATCGGCCTTAAACCAAGTTTGCTCCGAGAGGGGAATCTCTCCCGATTCTGTTTTGGATGCCATAAAAATAGCGGTAATTGCGGCCTATAAAAAAGATTTTCCCGAGACAGCCAGTATTGATTTAACTACCGAAGTAGATAGAGAAAGTGGCGAAACCAGAATTTATAAAATGTTAGAGGACAACACACTCCAAGATATAACTCCCCCAGGATTTGGGAGAATTGCAGCGCAAACCGCAAAACAGGTAATATTGCAAAAAATTAGAGAGGAAGAAAAAGATGCTGTTATGGAAGAGTATCGTAAAAAAATTGGATCCATTGTAGCAGGTCATATTTTTAGGATGGAAAGAGGCACTTCTATTATTGACTTAGGTAAGGCTCAAGGTGTATTGCCACAAATGGAGCAAATTCCGCAGGAGCGCTACTATATTAATCAAAGGCTAAAAGTTTTAGTCAAAGAAATATCCGAGGGACCAAAAGGCGAGGAGATTATTCTCTCCCGATCCGATCCCAAATTTATCTCGGAGCTTTTTGCGCTAGAGGTGCCAGAGATTCCATCCAATACCGTAAAGATAGAGGCAATAGCCCGGGAAGCTGGGTCAAGAACAAAAATGGCAGTATCATCAAATTCCGAAAAAATCGACCCTGTTGGTTCTTGCGTAGGACAAAAAGGTGTTCGAGTTACCAATGTAATTGCCGAAATAGGAGACGAAAAGATAGATGTTATTCCCTTTTCTTCTAATAAAGAAAGGTTTGTAGCCGCAAGTTTAGCCCCCGCCAAAGTTAAAGATGTCCTTCTTGATATAGAAACTAAAACTGCCACAATTGAAGTTGGAGAGGACCAGCTCTCGCTTGCTATTGGTCGCGATGGTCAAAATGTTAGATTGGCAGCAAAACTTACAGGGTGGAAAATAGATATAAAAGGAGCCCATAAAAAAGAGGAGGTTGCGCCTAAAGAAAAAACTAAAGAAAAAAAAGTTGCAAAAAAGAAAATCGCAAAAAAAGCAAAACCTGCTAAGAAAAAACCCCTAAAAAAGAAGTCTATTAAAACTAAACCGAAAGCTAAGGAGTAATTCCCTTAAGAAAAATGCAAAAAAGACCGCCTGTGATCACAATTATGGGGCATGTTGACCATGGTAAAACAACCCTGCTGGACGCTATCCGCAAAACAAATGTGGCAAAAAAGGAGTTTGGAGGAATCACACAACATGTTAGCGCCTACCAAGTAACCTACAAAGATAATCTTTTAACCTTTATTGATACCCCAGGACACGAGGCGTTTACCCAAATGCGAGCTCGCGGTGGCAAGGTTGCTGACATTATAATTTTAGTTGTGGCAACAAACGAGGGAGTAAAGCCCCAAACAATTGAGGCAATTTTACACGCTAAAGCTTCGCAAGTTCCTATAATTGTCGCTCTTACAAAAACGGACTTGCCCGGTGTCTCTCTGGAAAAAATTAAGAAAGATTTGGCCGAAAAAGAGCTGTTGCTAGAAGGATATGGGGGGGATACTGTAGCGGTGCCTCTTTCGGCAAAAGAGAACAAAGGTATTACGGATCTTCTTGAAACAATCGTATTAACCTGGGAAATGGAAAAGGTCGAGGATCTTAGCCAAAATGATTTTGAGGGGGTTGTAATTGAATCTCTTTTGGATAAAAGACGGGGACCGCTAGCTTCGGTAATTGTTAAAAAGGGGACTCTTTCTGTTGGGGATACCATTTTTTCCTTTGATACCGAATGCAAAGTTAAGGCTCTAATCGGTTTTAACGGAAAGCCAGTAAAAGAGGCAGGTCCTGCAACCCCAGTGGAAATCTTGGGATTTAAATCTGTACCCCAAGTAGGCTCCATCTTATCCCACCAAAAAACCAACTCCGAGTCTGTTGAAATTTCTCAAAAAAAAGAGCTGGATAAAAATATTAAGATACTAAATTTGGTGTTAAAAGCAGATACCCAAGGAACCCTGGAAGCGCTACAGTATTCAATCGCTAAATTAACAAACACCGAGTCGCAGGTAAATTTACTTTATGCTGGGGTGGGAAGCATTACCCAGGGAGATATTCTGCTTGCAAGCTCCGCAGGTGGCATTGTTATGGGATTCAATGTTGACTATCTTTCGGATGTGGAATTTTTTGCCAAATCCCGCAAAACAATTGTTAGAACCTACCATATAATTTACGAATTAATCGAGGAGTTAACAGGCGCTCTCCAAGGCATGTTGGAGCTAGAAGAGGAAAAGATTAAAGGTCGAGCCGAAATTGTAGCTATTTTTAATTTACCATCGGGAGATATTATCTACGGAGCTTTTGTTTTCGCCGGGAGATTTAAAGTCGGAGACAAAATTGCCATTTGGGATTCCGAAGACCATCTTAAAGAGTTTCTACGAGATCCTAAAAAATCAGAGCTTCGCCCGCTTTTTGAAACTAAGGTTAAAAAGTTAAAGTTGGAAAAGAATTTTGTAGATAACGCTCCAGCTGGCAAAAACTATGGATTTTTGTTCGATCCTCAATTTAAAGAAGCCTCGGTAAACCAAATCATCCACAAGCATTAGGCGAAATTCCAATTTTCAAAATCCAATTTTTAGTATCTTCCCTGTTGAGTTTCTTCCACCTCCGAAGTGGAAGAAAAGGTGGCTGATAAATCAACATTTCTTTAGTCGCAGGCTTCCCCTCTTTCTATCACAAAAGGCGGGAGACCTGCTGTTTTTGGCAGGGATTGAATAACTTTATACTGCAAATAAGGCTTTTCATCAGCATCAAGCCACGAAAAGTGATCGTCGGGGGGAGGATATTTAATAGTAAACGGTGTTACGGCAACAATTCGATCGTCCGGTAGCCATACATTTTCAAAAGCCGTCTTATAATAATTTGCCACAGTTTCTTGATCAAGATAGCGTTTATCTACATCTTCGCCTTCTTGATGGGGCCAACCGGCCTCGGTAATAAAAATAGGCAGGTTTTTGACCCCAAAATTTTTCTCCAAAATCCCAAGCTCCCACTCATAAGCCCGCACACTATCTCTCCCCCACCCTTGGGGACTTCCTGTAAAGTTTGGCTGGGGGTAGGGATGAGACGCCCAACCATCAAGCATTTTAAAAATATCCTGAACTGTCTTGTCCATTTCAATTAAAAACGCTTCTTCGTCCATGTATCCATCCCCACCACGCGCCGAAGCATTAAATGCCCCATTAAGCATAAAAAAATTGGGGTTTACCGATTTAAACACTCTTATGGTGTCTCGTAAAATTTCTGCGTAAGTAACGGGATCTGCTCTATCCCGCCAAAATTTATCGTCATTAGGTTCGTTATAAACACTTACGAATCGCTGTCTTATTGGCCATTTAAGGGAATTTAAAAAGTAGGCTGATTGGTAAATTTGCTCTTTCTCTTCTTTTTTAGTTAAATCCCATAATTGCATAATTGGAATAAGGTGATATTTTTCCAAAAGCGCAAAAATTTTATTCCATTTTTGAGATTCGTAATCTTTAACATTAATCGGAATTAAAACATACCCCCAATCCCCACCATTGGAATTTACCAAGTCAGAAGCATAGATTACATAATCTTCTTCGGCATAGATATAAAGACCAAATTTGTTATTTTGATAACCAATGTTTTTTTGTATCTCTCCCAAATTATTATTGTATTTAAAGGGTTTTTCTACGCAGGGAGTTTTGTAATCACCAGAAGGTAAGTTTAAAACATTTAAACTTTTTACATAAATAGGTCTGCCAAAAATTGTAATTGAGGGAATTTTAGAGTACAAAAAACCGCGGTTTGCATAGGCAAACCAACTTCCAAGAGCAATAAAAATGGAAAATACAATAAAGGGTGCCTTAATATCTAGCTTCACCTAAAGATATTTTTCTATGACCTTATCAAACTCACTAATTGGCTGGGCTCCAGAAATCCACTCTCCTTTAATTGTTCCAG
Source organism: Patescibacteria group bacterium (assembly GCA_018896215.1). NCBI lineage: Bacteria > Patescibacteria group bacterium. Next base: position 81,681 of record JAHINB010000003.1, on the reverse strand, counting down.
TATCAGATGATTTTCCTACAAAAAATGTTGGCGTTCCAATTCCTACCTGATCCGCCCAAGAAGAGTCTACTTCACCTTTGGCTATCAGATCGGCAACTTGAGTACGCAGATTTTGGTCAATAGTGTTTATTTTGGCAAGATCCTCTGCAACGGATTCCTTTTTAGTACCTGCAGTTACACACGATTTGACAGCGGTAGAATTAACCCCAACTTGGGTTGCCAAATCGTAAAGTTTTACATCCTCTATTCCCGCACCATTTCCAGCAGAGGTCTCAAACAATTTGGTATAGAATTTAAAAAATGCTGCATCCCCACCCTGCGCTCTTACGCATTCGGCTGTTTCGGCTTCTTTGGTTGCCGCTGGATCATGAAAAGACAAGGGATAATTAATAAAAGCCAACTTTATTTGACCAGTATCAATATATTTGGATTTAATTTCTGGTCCGGCTCCTGTAAGAGCGTGTCTTTTGCAATAAGGACATTCGTAATCGGAGACTTCGACCATGGTTACTGGCGCATCTTTATTCCCCTCAATTGCGCTTGTACCTAAATCTACATCCGCAAATAATGCCGGAAGTGGCTTTGGAGCGGAAGGCGCGGGATTTTGAGCAACCGCTGTCTCTGTAGTTTGGGGTTCAGGTGATTTTAGACCCAAAATTTGCGAGTTGTCTTTTACTACTACCGCAACCGCAATTAAAATTCCCGCCATTAAAATTGCCATAGGGGTTAAATAATTAGAACCAGAACGGGGGGCTTTGGGTGTTTGTTCTTCTGACATAGGGTGAATAATACACAAAGATAGTCTTTTAGTCTACAGTTTTTTGCCAATCTGATAAAATACCCCCATGAAACACCAAAGTCGCGAGGAAGCGCTGGCAAAAATAATTGTTAATCATTCGCTTAGGATTAAACCCAAAGAAAAGGTGTTGATTACTGTTTCCAACCCCCATGCTTTTTTGCTAGCTAAAGCCGTGTTTATAGAAGCATTAAAGGTGGGTGCTTACCCCTTAATGGACGAGTCTTCCATTTCTGGACTTAACTACAACTTTTACCGTTTGGCAAACAACTGGCAACTTAGTTACATTCCAAAAGAGGTTATTAAAGCAAAAATAAATTGGGCGGACGCCTATGTCCGAATTTTTTCCGAGGATAACTCCAAAGAATTAAGCCAAATTGACCCTAAAATTATTACAACAAGAACCAAACTCTTAAGACCCCTATCCGATGAAATTGTGGATTCAGATCGCTGGGTTTTAACCGAGTTTCCCTCCTATTCCATGGCACAACAAGCTGGGGTTTCGCTGGATTTTTTAACCGACTTTTACTTTGACTCTTGCATTGTAGATTATAAAAAAATGGAAAAACAGCTTTTAGGTCTAAAAAAGATTTTGGATGATGCCAACAAAATTCGCGTTGTTGGGAAAAATACAGATTTGACCCTTTCGGCAAAAGAAAGGTTGTCATGCGCCTGCTTTGGGCAAAGAAACATTCCCGATGGCGAAGTGTTTTTAGCGCCAATAAAAAATTCCCTTAACGGGAAAGTTTATTTTGAATTTCCAACGGAATACCTGAATCACGAGATGGGGGGAGTGTATCTCGAATTTAAGAAGGGAAAAGTTGTAGAGGCAAAAGCAGAAAAAGGTGAGGCGCATTTACACAAAATTTTACAAACTGACGAAGGGGCGCTTAGAGTTGGAGAATTTGCCATAGGAGCAAATTACAACATAAAACGGGGGATGAAAAATACGCTTTTTGACGAAAAAATTGGCGGTACAGTCCATTTGGCTCTTGGAAGGTCTTATAAAGAAAAGCTGGGCGGGGCACCCACAAACGGAAACGAATCAGCCATTCATTGGGATTTAATTAAAGACACCAGAATTAAAGGATCTTTTGTGGAAGTAGATGGCAAGAAAATTTTAATAGACGGTCAAATAGCCCCGTAGATAACGGATCCGCCCTCACGAAATTGCTCCTTATAGCCAAACTTACTGGGATTATCTTTTAACTCTAGATCCAAGAATGTTCCTTCGGAGATAAAAATATATTTTGTATCTAATGCTTTAAGTTTTTTATCCCAACCTTCCTGCGCCTGCAAAATGTTAAGCCACGAGGTATAAGGACTCTCATTATTTTCCCCCTTCCACGCTGGCATTCTTCCATCCACAAATACTTTTAAATTGGGTAATTTCCAAATTAAAAATCCGCCCCATTCGTAAGTATTAAAAATATTTCCTGTAGCGTTTCTTAAGAATTCCACCCCTTTACAGGGATAATGAACATAGCCAACATCGCAGTAGTTTTGAGAGAAATTGGTAATTTTTGTAATTGCTTTTGGTGCAAGCAGGACAGTAAACAAACAGATATACAACCCAAGACCTAAGACTGGAAAAGGATGTCTTGTCCATTCTCTCCATTCTATCTCTGATATCAAAACTGGAATGGTCAGAAAATACAGTGGCAAGTTCCTTCTTGCCATTACAGCAAAAACAGCCAGGAAAGATATCAAAATCACATTAAATGTGTTCTTCCTAAAGAAGGTATTTAAAAGAACTAGAATCAGCCAGGATACTGCAACAAGTACTCTTTGATAATCTAGTGGCGGAACCCATTCTGCAATAAGTCCCGAAAGATTAGTCGTAAAGTGATTTAGAACCTCAAGATAAATCTTGTAAGAAAAGGGGTTAATAAATGTTGCTATAAGACAAAACAACGAAACCAAAAACCAATATCTCCAGTGATTTTTTTGAGATGAAAGGAGTTTAATCGCCACTAATATTATCCCTAAAAAGAATCCCGCGTGGGTATTTGCCCAAAAAAGTGATAGGAAAGGCAAAATATACAAAGCTTTCTTTTGATGTTTGGTCAAAACAAAGATAAACAATGAGTAAAGCAGAAGTGTTACTATTTGCGATCTAAACCCAAGAGAAAAAATACTCCAAGATAAATAAATTCCCACATATAAAAGGCAGATTTTGATGAAAGCAGGAGCTTTAGATGAAAAATATAAAAGTAAAATCGTAGAAGTAAAAACTAAGTTACCAATTACACTTAATCCTAAAAATCCAAAGCTATTAAATGTCGCAAAGATTAATACATCATAAATAAAACTTGGGTAAGACCAAATATAGTTAGGTAGAAAGTAAGAATATCTATTTTGGGAACAAGTTTTACCAAGTTCAATTAGATCTTTGCCACATCTATAGTGCCAACCAAAATCATTGTCGGGGTGGGGAAGAAGAAACAAAAATAAAAGAGAAACTGCAAAACAAAAAAAGAGGGTTGCCTCGTACTTTGACATGGGATGATTTTAACACGGTAAATTTGGCGGGAAGCGAATAAGCCAGATTCTGTTGGTCCGCGACTTTAGGTCGGGATTGACCCTAATCTATCTACGCTCCATCTTTGTACCCATGTTGCCAAAGCTGGCTTTTGAGGGTATCTTCGTGGATTGCTGCAGGTGGGATTGCCCGTTTCATACCTCCAACATACTCAAAGGTAGGTTTTTGAGGACCTGCCCTGAGCTTAGTCGAAGGGTCGTCTCTGTTGCTCTCAAATTCTGTTAATTCAGAATTTGTCCCCCACACCTTTCGGCATGGGAACACCAGGTGTTACCACTCGGAGCTTACACTCCGTCCCTTGCTTTTATGCAGTCTGGACTTTCCTCTCCACGAATTTAGTTCGGGAGTAAGGGTCCTGCTTCCCGCCAAGCTTGATTTTATCACAAATTACGCCTTTGCAGCTAATCCTAACTGCCCACAGGCAGCGCCGATGTCTTCTCCAAAAGATTTGCGCAAAGAACAGGCAATTCCGTTGACAGTCAAAACATTCATAAACGAAGCAACGCTTTGCGGGCTTGGCGCCTCAAAAGAGCCGCCTGTTTGGTGGCAACGAATTAAATTTACATGATAAAGGTAAGCGTATTTGCCACGATTTTTTATAAGCTGCACCAAAGTTTTGGCGTGTTGATCGCTATTGTTAACTCCATTTAACAAAATATAAGAAATAAAAACCTTTTTGTGGGTTTTCCAAATGTGTTCATCAAGAGCCACAAAAACATCTTCTATGGCATGAATTTTGGAGACTGGCATTAAACTTCGGCGTTGTGGATTTAAAGGTGAGTGCAAAGAAAAAGCCAAATTGACCCTAGGGTGAGTTTTTGTAAGGGCTTTTATTCCAGGAATTATTCCAACCGTACTAACATTAATACGCTTAGGGCTTAAACCCACAAGATCGGGATCCGTCAAAATATCAATTGATTTAAGAACATTTTCCAAATTTAAAAACGGCTCGCCCATACCCATAAAAGAAATTGTGTCTACTTCTTTTCCAAGGTTTTTAAAATACAGCATTTGATCTACAATTTCGTCCACTGTTAAATTTTTAATAAACCCCATTTTTCCCGTGGCACAAAATTGGCATCCCATGGCACAGCCTGATTGCACCGAAACACAAAGAGAGTATCGTGATTCTCTTTTTTTAAGGTATCTCATCAAAACACTTTCTACTGGGTTGCCATCTACCGTCTTAAAGAAAACCTTTTCGGTTTGCTGACCTTTTAAACGAGAAACTGTTGTTAAGGAAAAAGGGACGATGTTTTCTTTTAGAAGACTTCTTATTTCTTTGGGGATGGTGGTAATTTTCTCAAAATCCAAAATGCCCCTTTTAAACACTGCATCAAGAACATATTTAATTTGAAAATCTTTAACTTTGTTTTCTTTAAGAAGGGTTTTAATTTGTATAGGTCTGTTTGTCGTTGTTTTTTCCATACCCACACTATACAGCAGGAGAAAGCGGAAGAAAAGGTAGTCTTATTCAATAAACAAGTTTGTTTCTTACGAAATAAACAAGTTTGTTTCTTACGAAATAAAACTTCTTTTAAAGGCGTATCTTTTTACAATCTCAACCGTAGCAAGATAACAAACTACCACCACAATCAAAATTGACAGAACCCCGACAGGCAAAGGGCTAAAGCTAAAAATCCTGCCAATTGGCGTAAATGGTATTACCCATCCAACTAAAACTCCAGCTAAACTCGTAAGAATAAGATACTTGCTTGCTCTACTTTGAATAAAAGGTATTTTTCGGGTTCTAATGATATGAATAACCAGAGTTTGTGTAGCTAAAGACTCCATAAACCACCCGGTTTGAAAACCCGTGGGAGAATTTTTAAAAAATAGATACAAAGCAAAAAACGAAATAAAATCAAACAGCGAGCTTATGGGTCCAAATGTCAGCATAAATTTTTTTATATTCCCTACATCCCATCTTTTTGGTTTGTTCAGATATTCCTCGTCTACATTGTCTGTCGGTATGGTAACTTGCGAGGTTTCGTAGATTAAATTATTTAATAGAATTTGGATAGGAAGCATAGGCAAAAAAGGCAGAAAAATTACGGCTCCCAAAACGCTAAACATATTACCAAAATTGGAACTTATTCCCATCATGACATACTTCATGGTATTTCCAAAAGTCCTGCGCCCCTCCAAAACTCCATCTTTTAGCTGATTTAACCCTCTTGCAGTCATAACCATATCTGCCATTTCTCTTGCTATATCTACGGCGTTTGATACCGATATTCCAACATCGGCAGTTTTTAAGGAAGGGGCATCGTTTATTCCATCTCCCAAATAACCCACAACAAAACCACCTTTTTTAAGAGCTAGAATTATTTTTGTTTTATCTTCGGGCAAAAATTCGGCAAAAATTGTGGTGTTTTTAACTTTTTGCAACAACGCGTCTTCGGACATCTCATCTATTTCGGAACCTAATAAAATACCCTTAACTTTAAGATCGACCTCTTGGCAAATTCTGCTAGCCACAAGCTCGTTGTCACCAGTAATAATCTTTATTTCTATCCCAAGATTTTCCAAATCACGAAGGACTCTTGTAACATCTTTTTTGGGCGGATCTAAAAATGCCAGATATCCAATGAGCTCCATATCGCACTCGTCGCTTGTGCTATACCTCTCTTTAATAACTTGTTGCTTTTTAATTGCTACAGCAAGTACTCTAAAACCCTCGTTACTTAGTTGTTTATACCTATCCGCAAGATTGGCTGTATTTACAATATTACTGGCTAGTTTAAATATTTCCTCGGGAGCTCCTTTTGTAATAAGAAAGTGATTTTTATTTTTATCTTCAACTACAACTGTCATTCTCTTTCTTTTAAAATCGAAGGGAATCTCGTCTATTTTTTTATACCCCGCAATATCAACTTCTTTAAAACTTAAGACCGCCTCGTCCATAATATTGTTAATTCCCGTCTGAAAGAAGCTATTTAAATAAGAGTGAAACAACACCTTTTCGGAATGGTTACCAGCCAGATCGATATACTTAATGAGTTTAATTTTATTTTCAGTCAGCGTTCCAGTTTTGTCGGTACACAAGACATCCATACTTCCGAGAGTTGGAATGGACGACAATCTTTTTACGATGACGCCCTTTTTTGCCATGTTAAGTGACCCCTTGCTCATACAGACCGACATGATCATAGGCAAAAATTCCGGTGTAAGACCAACCGCAATTGCCACAGAAAACATCAGAGAGTTAATAAAGTCAAACTTAACTAGAGCGGTAAACGAAAAGATAAAAAGGACAAAAACAAGAATAATTTTAGAAATAAAAAGGCTAAAAGAGAGAATTCCCTTGGTAAACTCGTTTTCGGTAACATTTTGGGAAAGATTTAGAGCGACTTTTCCAAATTCCGTGCGACTACCAGTTCTAATGACAAGAACAACCGCTGTACCCGAAATAATACTGCTACCGTGCAAAAGAATGTTTGTCAGCTCAAAAGAATTTTTTCCCTTGGGGTTTTGTTCCTCGGCATGTTTTTCCGCGGGAAATGACTCTCCAGTTATTGTAGATTGGTTGGCAAAAACATCTGTACTTTTTAAAATGCGACAATCGGCTGGAATCATATCTCCAGCATTAAGCTCCACAATATCTCCCAAACAGACATTTTTTGTGGCAATTTCTTTTTTTACACCATTTCTTATAATTGCCGTTGTGTAAGCCAACTTGCTTTTTAATTTTTCCGAAGCCAAATTTGCTTTGTACTCTTGAACAAAGTTTAACGCCACACTCATGACAACTATAACAAGCACGATGCTGGCTTGAAATCTATCCCCCAAAATAATTGAGATCACGGAAACAACCATTAGGATCAAAATTAAGGGATTTTTAAAATTAGACAAAAATTGCAGTATCAGGTGGTGTTTTTTTTCTTGCTTAATTAAGTTTTTTCCGTACAACACCAAGCGCTTTCTAGCCTCGGAATCCAAAAGTCCTTCGGGAGACGATTTAAGTTTGGCAAGTAATTCCGCAGAATCCAATCTAGAAAAATATTCTAAGCTTTGATTTATTATCTCGGGGGCAATCATAAAAACATTATACATTAACCCTGTTGCATCTTTTCCCAAAGGGCATTGACAGTTTTAGCGCAAACTACCTTTTTTCCAAAACACTTATGGGGAACCAAGGCTCCGCTAAATGTTTTTGGAATATGCATCAGTTCATGAATTAAAACCTTATCTTGCCCCTCCACCGAATATTTAAAAAACTTTTCCGAAATTATTTCTATTACATAGCGAGGTGCCAGATTAAAAGCTACTTGATGAATGCGAGGAAATGAGTAAATACGGGCAACGGCTCGAGTTTTTGTGCCACCACTTACAATTACCTGAACCATCTCGGGCTTGATATTAGTAAAGTTAGCTTTGGTGATAATTTTATCAAGACGATCTTTGATTGTAGGATCAAACTTGTATCCAACCATATTTCATACGGGACAGTCCCATTTGGGACTGTCCCGAATTAATCAACTAATCAATACGCCTTAGACTGTAACTTCCAATATCTACTATATAAACTCTTTGGATTTGCAACCAAAACCTTATGTGGCCCCTCTTCTTTTACCTCCCCTTCCCCTATCACCACAATTTTATCGGCTCGCATTACCGTTGAGAGCCTGTGAGCAATAATTAGAGTGGTTTTATTTTTGGCCACTTTCCAAAAAGCCTCCTGAATTTTAGCCTCGGTTTCGGAGTCCAGCTGACTTGTGGCCTCATCCAAGATCACGATTTCGGGATTAGCAAGCATCATTCGCGCAATTGCCAAGCGTTGCTTTTGACCACCAGATAATTTTACCCCTCGTTCCCCCACTTCCGTTTGGTAACCTTTAGGTAAACTTTTTATAAAATCGTACAAATTTGCCATTTTGGATGCACCCTCTATCTGGTCTTGAGTTGGGTTATCTAACCCATAACCAATATTAAAAGCCACAGTATTGTTAAACAAAATTGGATCTTGTGGCACAACTCCAATATTTGATCGCAAATACGACTTTTCCATATCACGGATATCTACGCCATCTACTGTAATTGTACCTTCATCAGTATCGTAAAAACGCATCAGCAGTTTGGCAACCGTGGTTTTTCCAGCGCCCGATTCCCCAACCAAGGCCACAGATTGTCCTACCCTAACTTTTAAATTAAAGTTTTTTAACGCGTCTCTTTTTCCTTCAGGGTACGAAAAAGCAACATTTCTAAACTCTATTTCTCCTTTAATATCTTTAATTGTAACGGGAATATCTGGATCAATCACAAGTGTCTTATTTTCAAAAATTCCGAAATACTTTTCGATGTCGACTTGATTTTTAAAAATTGAGCGAAGCCTCCAGACAAAGTCAAAAAATCTAGAATAGAACGCGACCATAAAACCAACCACTAAGACAAAATCCCCTGGGGAATAAGCGCCAGACAAAGTTCTTTTTGCTGTTAGATACAAAACAACAATAAATCCTAGATTTCCCAAAATTCCAAGAGTAAGTTCCAACATTCTAAAAGAATTGGCATATCCCCAAAACTTTTTGAGCCAAACTACAAAATGGTCTTTTAGGCGCTGTTCCTCCCTTTTTTCTTTAGCAAAAAGCTTCACCGTTTCATAGTTTAAAAGGTTATCCACAATTAAAGCTGAGAGCTTGTCTTCCTCCTCATTAAATTCTTTACGAGCCTTTAAATTAACAGCAATCAAACCTTTGGCGATAAATAAATTGGCGATAAAAACGGTAAGTGTAATTACAACAAAAAAGGGGCTGATGCTGTTAAAAGCCCATAAAGTCACAATAAGATTTATGGCAACCCGCACAATTCCAAAGTGTAAATTATCAAAGGTATCAAAAAATGCACTGTCTCCGCGTTTGATAACGCTAATTAACGACCCAGTACTTTTAGAAAGATGGAAAGCCATGTCCAGATCTTGGATTTTTTTAATTACCGCACTTCGCGCATCGCGAGATGCTGGAAGAACAACCCAATCACCTAATTGATGAGTTACAACATTGGCAAATGCTTGAGCAAGTCTTACTGAAAAAAACCACACCAAAACTACAAACACTTTGCCTAATCCGGGTTTAGCGATTTCATCGATAAAGAGTTTATAAAAATAGGGCTGAATACTTTCCGCAATACCTAAAATAGTAAGTGCCACTAAAAACCCCGCAAAGCGAAGCTTGTATTTAAAGATAAATTTGTAGAATGTCTTGTACGCCTCTAACATAATTTTTTAGAAACCCCTTATATCATTATTAACTAAATTTCTACTCCGGACATTATGTAACGCCCCCGCCATAGGCGGGGAAATTAATCGGAAAATTCTTCTTAAATCTTGTTATAGAATGTTTTATACGCTTTAAGCATAGAAAGACATTCTAACAGCGTACTCACACCATTAAAAGGACTTGAATCTTTTGGCGTAAACATTAGGTAATTTATTTAAATTTTGCTACAATACAAATATGGGCAAACTTCCAGGAATATTTAATGTGGCAGTAGAAGCTGTAATAGTAAAAAATGGAAAGGTACTAATCACTCAAAGATCATTCGAGCGGTCGCATGCCCCCGGTGAATGGGAAATTATTACAGGAAGGGTTGATCAAGGGGAAACTTTTGAAGAAGCTCTAAAACGAGAAGTTAAAGAGGAGGTAAATTTAGTTGTTGAGCCATTGCAACCATTTAATACCTTTCACTTTTTTAGAGGTCCTGAAAAGGCGGAGCATTTGGGTGTAAGCTTTCTTTGTGAATATGTTTCGGGGGAGATTGCATTAAACGATAAGGAACAAATTGCCTATAAATGGACAACTCCAAAGGCGGCTTTATCTCTAATCAAAGACATTAGTATTATTAACTCAATTCACAAGTTAGAAGAAATCATTTAATGACAAATTTAGACGAAACACTAACGCAACTTACAAAAAAGAAGCAATTACTAGATTCCTACAAACCGTTCCCGCCAGAATTGGTTAAAAATTTGGAAGAGTGGTATAAAATTGAGCTTACTTATACATCCAATGCCCTTGAGGGTAACACGCTATCTAGGGCAGAAACCGCATTAGTAGTAGAAAAAGGTATTACTATAAAAGGTAAGACGCTACAAGAACACCAGGAATCTATTAACCATGCTAATGCCCTTGATTTTATTAAATCAATCGAAAGCAAAAAGAGGCAGGAGATAATCGAGGCGGATATTTTAGATATTCACAGACTTATTTTAACAAAAATTGACGACAATAATGCCGGTAGATATCGGAATGTACCTGTTAGAATTGCAGGATCAACCGTTGCATTGCCCAACCCTTTTAAAGTTCCAGATTTGATGGAGGAATTTATATTGTGGCTAAAAGCAGAAAATAGTTCTCACCCAGCCACAATTTCTGCTCTTGCTCATTTTAAGTTAGTAAGCATTCACCCATTTGTAGATGGTAACGGCAGAACAGCTCGAATTTTAATGAATCTACTTTTAGTTCAGATGGGATACCCACCAGCTGTTATTAGAAAAGAAGATCGCATGCAATATATAAACGCTATCGAAAAGGCACAACTTGGAGGCAATCTTAACGATTTTTTAGACCTTATTGACAATGCTGTTGACCGTTCGTTAGATATGTACCTCGAATCTGCACAAGGGATTCTTAAAATTTAAACCTTTACCCCTATCTCAACTTTGGGTATATTCATAACCAATGCCAATTGCCAAGGTTAATTCTGCTACAGTTGTGGGTCTTGACCCATTTCCCGTGACCGTGGAAGTAAATTTAGAGGAGCGCGGTTTTCCTTCTTTTACAATTGTTGGTTTACCATCACGAGAGGTAGACGAGTCAAAAGAGCGCGTTAAAAGCGCTATCAAAAACTCTGGCATGGTTTTTCCCGACCACAGAATAACTGTTAACTTAGCCCCAGCCGACTTACCAAAAAAAGGAAGCGCGTTTGATTTGGCAATTGCCATTGGAATTTTAGCTGCAAGCAAAGAGCATCCCATGACTGCAGACCTTAAATCCAAAATGTTTGTGGGGGAATTATCGCTTGACGGGTCTTTAAGACAAATTTCTGGAGTATTGCCAATCAGTATTTTTTCCCAAAACAAAAATTTTACCCATATCTATGTACCGACCGACAACGCCAAGGAATCATCTGTGGTTGTTGGGATTAACACCATTTCTGTCACAAATTTAACTTCCATTTTTGAACATCTTGAAGGTACCAAGATAATTTATCCCGAGAAAAACATCAACTTTGAGGAAATCCTAAATAACGAGGACGAAATAGAAACCGATTTTGCGGATATTATAGGGCAAGAGCAAGCTAAACGAGCAGTGCAAATTGCGGCTGCTGGCGGTCACAATGTCAGCATGTCAGGACCTCCGGGAAGTGGTAAGACCATGCTTGCCCGTGCCCTTCCATCTATAATGCCTAACTTAACACTGGATGAAGCGCTGGAAATTACAAAAATCTATTCCGTTTGTGGAATTCTTGGTCCCAAAACTCCAATTGTTTCCAAAAGACCCTTTAGAAGTCCCCACCACACAACATCTCGTGTCGGTCTTATTGGCGGTGGTTCTACAATTAACCCCGGAGAAATAAGTTTGGCTCATAGGGGTGTTTTATTTTTGGATGAATTTCCTGAACTTCCCCGCCATGTTTTGGAGTCTTTAAGACAACCTTTGGAGGATGGTGTCGTAACCATTAGCCGTGCCTCGGGAACGCTTTCTTTTCCAGCCCGTTTTACCCTAGTTGCTGCCTCCAACCCCTGCCCCTGCGGAAATTTAGGCCGACAAAAAGTCGCCTGCATTTGCTCCCCCAACCAAATTAGAAATTATAAAAAGCGAGTCAGTGGTCCAATTTGGGACCGTATTGATATTCATGCCCAAGTCCCCTCGGTTGAACCAGACAAACTTAATTCTCCCAATAACTCCAAATCTCAATCCTCCAAAGAAATTAAAAAACAGGTCCAAAAAGCTCGCGATATTCAAAAAATAAGATTTAAGGGCACAAAAATTGTTTGCAATGCCGATATGACTACTAAAGATATCAAAAATTACTGTGTTTTGTCCACCGAAGCAAAAGCCGTTTTAAATTTGGCGGTTTCTAAATATGGGCTTTCGGCAAGAAGTTACTTTAAAATAATTAAAGTTGCTCAAACTGTAAGCGACCTAAAGGGACAAGATAGAATTGAAGTGGATTCGCTAAACGAAGCGTTGGGGTTTAGATTACGAGCAGAGTAATTAGAAATTTGTGAACGGATTATCTCCAAAAAGGCATAGGTATATTATTATTCCAAATAGCAAAATTGAGATTACAACCGATTTTCTAAAATCCGCCACAATAAATGTAGTCATATCGTAAGTTACGACCTCTGATATTTTAGGCAAAGAATCTATTTTGTTATCGGATGTAATAAGATTGGGCTCTACCTGCTTAAGCACCTCCGGTGATACTTGCGACTTTAACATTTCTATTTTTGCCCGCAGTTTTTTAATTTCGTTTTTGTGCCTTTTCTTAGACATATTTTTTATGATACCATAAACTTAATTATTAGTTTTGGATATTTTAAAAAACATATGCCCCAAATAAATACTCTCTTGGATACCGGAATGCAAAAGGAGGTGCCTATTGACCAGAACCCCCAAGAAGGGGGAAAGGAACCCAAGGACAAGCTGTTAATAATTGCCATTGTGGTTTTTGGGTTTTTAGCTATCTTTTCCGCCCTTATCTACGCGTTAACTTCTTTTGGATACTGGAAAGGAAAACAGCCTCTATCACCTGTTGCCAAAACAGGAAGTGAGCAAAATACTCAAGTTCAAAACGACAACTTGTTGGCGGGTGGCAATTTTGGCAATATCCCCTCACCAATAAACGGCACTTACACCACAAAAGAGCAGGAGGATATTTGGACAAAAAGACGCCCTCTGGGGGTAATGATCAACAACCATACAGAAGCCAGACCTCAATCGTGCTTAAATAATGCCGATATTGTTTATGAGGCTGTTGCTGAAGGAGGAATAACCCGCTTTTTGGCAATTTACCAAACTAAAGATTGCGAAAAATTGGGACCGGTAAGAAGCGCTCGAGTTTATTACGAGGATTGGAATGCCGAATATCAGGGACTTTATGCCCACTGGGGAGCGGCGTATCAGAACCCCAACGACCCCAGTGTTACCTACCCCGAAGCCGACGCTTATCTTAAAGTCAACGAGCTTAACATGCCAGATTTGGACCAAATGTGGATTGGTGACATGGCTTATTTTAGGGTTGATCGACCTGGAAAAGCTACAGAACATACTGGATATGCGTCTACCACAAAACTCTGGGAGGCTTATGTTACCAAATATCCTGAAAGCGACTGGAGACAAGTTCCGTCGTTCGATTCTTGGAAATTTAAAGATGATTTAAAGGTAGAACAACGACCAGCAAAAGGTGTCTTGGAATTTGATTTTTGGTCAAATATGTCAGGATACAATGTAAAGTGGGAATACGACCCCAAAACCAATTCTTATAGAAGGTATCAAGGAGGAGAACTTGTAAAGGATGCCGAAACCCAAGCCGAAATAATGGCTAAAACCGTTATTGTGCAATTTGAGAAGGAGACTTCCGTTGGCGACAAAAAGAACCACCTGATGTACCAAACGCTAGGTACTGGACAAGCCGAAATATATCGAGATGGTCAAAGAATTGTGGCTACTTGGTCAAAGCAATCGTCAAGATCACGAACAAAGTATTTCGATTCTGCTGGAGTTCCTGTAGAATTAAACCGCGGGCAAATTTGGATCGAAATAGTTCCATCTGGTAATACTGTCTCTTACCAGACAACTTAAAAATGCTACAAGATTTGATTACTTCTAAAGTAAGGGTTAAAATCCTCTCGTTGTTTTTGTCTCAAGATAATACTGGTCTTCATGTAAGAGAAATAACAAGGCGAGTTGGAACAGAAATTAATGCCATCAGGCGTGAATTAGACAATTTGTTTAAAGCGGGTCTGATAAGAAGAGAAACTCAAGGAAATCGAGTTTACTACAGAATAAAAAAAGAATATCCCTACTACTGGGATCTTTTGTCCTGTTGGGAAAAAGAACAAGGTTTAGCATCTAAAATTTTAAACGAGCAAAAATCGCTAGGAAAAGTTAAATTTGCGCTCGTATCCAAAGAATTTATTACTGGTCGTAAAAGCGGGGCCGAAGATGTTGATTTGCTTTTAGTTGGCACTATAGATGTAAAAGTATTAAAAGCAATTATTGAAAAACAGCAAGAAAAGCTGGGGCGCGAAATAAACTACTGCGTTATGGGAGAAGATGAATTTGACTTTAGAAAAAAACGCCTCGACCCCTTTATTGTAAAAGTTCTAACCCAAGCTAGAATTATTTTTATTGGCGAAGAGGATAAGTACTGCAAGATTTAATCCCTCAAATAAGATGCCTATTACTCCGAAAATTACATTGCTGGCGGTTATTTTGTTATCTGGTGTTTCTCTGTTAATCGATCTTCCCAAAATACCTCTTAAATTTTCCTACGAAAACTTTAAAATTGACACCGAAATTGGCGGCTATAGCCTAAACCTTTTTGGCGGACGATTTGTCAGAGATTTACAAATTAAGCAAGGATTAGATATAAAAGGCGGTGTCAGGGTTACGCTAAACGCCGATATGTCTCAAGTAGAAACGGCGAATCAAACTGCTAGTTTGGAATCGGCAAGAGCCATAATTGAGCGCAGAATTAATTCCTTGGGAGTCTCGGAACCCTCGATATTAACTTTAAAAAGTAAAGACTACTCCAGAATTGTCGTGGAACTTCCAGGAGTAACAGATCCGCAACAGGCAATTAACGAACTTTCACAGGTGGCATTTTTGGAATTTAGACAATTAAAAGAAGGTATTGATACACCCACAACTATAGATGATTTTGAACCCGCAGGACTTTCGGGAAAAGATTTAAAAAGGGCCAGTGTTGCTTTTGATCCTAATAATAATAAACCTTACATCTCGTTGGAATTTACCACCGAGGGAGGGAAAAAGTTCGAGGAGGTTACCGCTAAAAATGTAGATAGAATGCTACCGATTATGCTTGACGAAAGGGTTCTGCAATCACCAATGGTCAAAGAAACGATAAGTGGTGGTCAGGCACAAATTACTGGCGAGTTCACTCTTGCAGAGATTAATCAAGTAGTACGACTACTTAATGCCGGATCACTTCCAGTACCTCTTACTATATTAAGCCAAGAGAATGTCCCTCCAACTCTTGGTTTAGAATCGGTTAAAAAAAGCGCGGTTGCGGGAATTGTGGGACTTTTAATTGTTATGATCTTTATGGTTGCGCTTTACGGCAGATTAGGAATCCTTGCTGATATAGCTCTTATTATCTATGGTCTAATTACTTTAGCAATTTATAAACTGATACCGGTTACCCTGACCCTATCGGGAATTGCAGGATTTATTTTGTCTATTGGGATGGCGGTGGATGCTAATATTTTAATTTTTGAGCGAATTAAAGAAGAAATAAGAATGGGAAAGCCTCTTTCTATTGCTATGGAACTGGGGTTTGGCAGGGCCTGGGATTCGATAAGAGATTCCAATATTGCCACCATTATTACCGCTTTCATTTTGTTTAATCCTTTTAACTGGTCATTTCTACATACTTCCGGACCAATAAGAGGCTTTGCGCTGACACTGTTTTTGGGAATTGTGATTTCTCTTTTTACCGGAATTGTGGTCTCGCGCAATTTAATTAGAGTTTTCTATCGTATACGAAAATGATCAATTTTATGCGTTTTAAATATTACTATTTTGCCTTTTCGCTGTCGTTTGTTCTTCCTTCTATTTTTGGGCTTGCCATGTGGGGCTTAAAACCCTCGGTTGAGTTTACCGGCGGGACGGCTTTAAAATTCCAATTATCAAATTCCAATTTTCAAGACGAGCAAGTTAAAGCATTCGCCAAAGAATCTGGTATAGAAATATCAAATTTTACCAATCAACAAGGTATTTACCTAATTAAATCCAAAGAGGTTACGCAAAGCCAATATTCTACATTTCAAAGCAAAATTAAGGAGGCTGGCGGTGAGTTCCAGGAAATATCGTTTGAAAGCGTGGGACCTTCAGTTGGCAAAGAATTGGTGTTTAAGACTGTGGCTGCGGTTATTCTTGCCTCGTTTTTTATTTTGCTACATGTGGCAAGGCAATTTAAAGATAAGATGTTTGGAATTTCGGCAATTATTGCTATGTTTCACGACACTATAATTTTGCTTGGCGTTTTTAGCTTTTTGGGACATTTTAAGGGGGTAGAGATTGATGTTTTGATAGTTACCGCAGTTTTGACGATTCTTTCTTTTAGTGTTCATGACACGATTGTAGTTTATGATAGAATTAGAGAGTCGTTAAAGCACCAGCCAAACGCCAAATTTGAAAATTTAGTCAATAAAGCGTTAACAGAAACAATCACTAGGTCGTTTAATAACTCCATGACCATAATTTTTATGTTGTTGGCTCTATTTTTGCTGGGAGGAGAGACTATTAAATGGTTTGTTTTGGCGCTTTTGGTGGGAACAATTTCCGGAACCTACTCCTCCACTTTCACCGCCGCTCCACTTCTGGTTGTCTGGAAACAGTTAGCCAAAAAGAAATGATTCTATCGGGTGAGACCCCAAAGGGTATTTGCTTTTTGTATCGGGGTCTCACCCGAAAAAGTCATCCAAATTGCAATTATTGCATTGACTAAAAAGCGGTGGTAGTATTTAAAATATGGAAAACCAAACCGACCCAACCCCAATAGAACAAGCCCCAGTTGAACAACCTATCCAAATCCCACAACAAGAAGAACCAAAAGCAAAATCTAGTCTTCCAAAAGTACTAATTGCCGTTTTGCTAATTATCGTCTTAACCATTGCTGGAATTGTAGTTTACAAAAAAGCATTAACTCCAACCACAAAACCAACTGACACAACAGCTGTATCTGTTGCCCCATCACCCGACCCCACCGCCGGCTGGAAAACATATACTAGTATCAAAGGAAAATATTCTATTAAGTACCCAGAGGGGTGGTTACTTAGGAGCGAGGAAGATGACGAGAATTATAGACCAAGTATTGATATGGGAATGAACTCCGTTGCAAAAGTGGAGTATTCTAAAACACCTTTTAATGATAGGATTTCTATATCAACAATAGCTACATCAATAAACAGTAACCTACAAATGGCTAAAAATGTTTTGGATTCTTGGGAAAAGAACTATCAAGGAAAGGGAGAAGAGACTACAACAGATGGAGCAAATGGTTATAAGCTTACATGGATTTATTCTGATTCTTCGAGTAAAGCATCTCGAGTAGATCTTCGTTTTGAGAAAAACGGGCTATTATACGACATTGAGTTGTCAATTGACTACAGAAACCCTAATAAGGAAGAGTTATTTGAGATTGGCAATAAAATTCTCTCCACCTTTAAATTTACCAACTAGAAAAAACCCTGTTTTTAGACTCACACGACCATCACAACTTCCAATTATTCTAATTTATCCAATTATACAAATTGTATTTATTGATTTTTAGGGAGAGTCCCTTAAATACCTCTGATCCCGTTTTTAGGGACTCTCCCTAATAATTTAATCGTATTGTGCTAAAATTTTCCAATGCAATCATCTACAGATAAAATGTTTGTATCCCGAGCGGGGGAAAAGTTAGAACACGCCCTTAATACATTTAAAATTGACTTGAAGGATAAAATCTGCGCGGATTTTGGATGCTCAACTGGAGGCTTTACTGACTGCATGCTACAACACGGGGCTACAAAAGTTTATGCCGTTGACACAGGGTATGGGGTATTAGATTGGAAGTTGAGGAATGACGCTAGGGTAAAAGTGCTAGAAAAAACCAACGCTATTTTTATAAACCTCCCCGAACCTGTAGATTTTATTACCGTTGATGTCGGCTGGACTCCTCAAAGTAAAATTATTCCCAATGCGCTGGCTAATTTAAAACCCCAAGGAAAAATAGTCTCTTTGATAAAACCTCACTACGAGGCAGAAAGGGGAATGCTTACCCGAGGCAGATTAGAAGACAAGTTTACTCAAGTAGTATTAAATAAAGTTAAAAGAGATATTGAGCAAGAAGGTGGAAAAATTTTAGAAATTGTAAGATCACCAATTGTCGGATCAAAAGGTGGAAATACAGAATTTCTTGCACTTTTAATTAAACCATCGTAAACTTTTTCTAAATCGGGTTCGTCCCAAATGGGACGAACCCGAATGAAAAATGCCATATAAAAATCGCTGTAAAACCCACAAGCCAGATATTACTTTCCACATTTACGGTCGTGGAATTAACAGGTGTGAGATGTTTTTGGATCACGAAGATTACATATTCTTTATCTACCTTCTTAAGAAATACCTAACTAAAGATTTTAAAGAAAGCAGAATAATTGCTAAGAAAGAAGTAGAAATTCCAGCCAACAGCGTTTTTGGACAACTTGAGCTCTATGCATATTGCCTAATGCCCAACCACTTTCACATTTTATGTAAGAATTTAGTAGACTATGGAATAAAAGAATTTTCCAAAAGAATTCTCTCCGTGTATGCGGGGTTCTTTAATGAGAAATATTCAAGGGAGGGACCTTTAATCCAAGGGTGTTACAGAGCAGTTCCAATAATTACAGAAGCTCAACTTATCCATGTAGGAAGATATATTCACTTAAACCCATACAAGTCGGGGATTGTTGGTGGGTCGTCTGAATATAAGTACTCTTCGTTACAAAATTACATAAATAACCGAGATTTACCCTGGTTAAACCTACATCCAACTTTAGTTCAATCTACTAACTGGAGTAAGATAGATTCTTACGCTAAAGAAATAGAATATAATCCAAAACAAGGAATATTTATTTAGTTCCTAATTCGGGTTCGTCCCAAATGGGACGAACCCGAATGGGACGAACCCGAATAAAATGGAGATACGAAATAAAAATAGTAAGGCGATCACGACAAATTTAAAACAGGTGGAAGAAATTCTATTGGAAAACCGAGCAGGGGAAGATGTTGAGGCCTTTCTTAATCCCCCACACCCTTATACATATCTGGGTAAACCCAAAGAAATTTTTGGAAAATACGCTCCAAGCCTTTCCAAATTAGAAAAGCTGATTAGAAAAGCCATTAACGATAACTCATTCGTAATCGTCCACGGAGATTATGATGTGGATGGAATCACGGCAACAGCCATTTTGTGGGAACTGATTTACAAAAGTCTAGGACACAGGAATTGCTTGCCTTTTATTCCCAATAGGTTTGAGCATGGCTATGGACTAACCAAAAAATCCATTGACGCCATTGCTCAAAAAATTGGCGTTGGTGCTAAACCATTATTGATTGCTATTGATTGTGGAATTACAGCAGTTGACGAAGTTGCATACGCCAAATCATTAGGATTTACCGTTGCCATAATTGATCATCACGAACTTCCAAAAAAGTTACCTGATGCCAAAGTCATTCTACACACTCTAAAACTTTGCTCTGGAGGAATTGCCTACATGCTCTCATCGTATATTCATAACAAAAGTGATGAAGATTCCTTAGATTTAGCAACACTGGCAACTATTGCTGATCTACAACCATTACTGGATATCAATCGCAGTATTGTAAAATACGGACTACCACATCTATCAAAATCCAACAGAGTTGGTATAAAAGAACTTATTAAAGTAGCAGGAATAGAAAATAAAATTATCACCCCCTACGAAGTCGGGTGGATTATTGGACCAAGATTAAACGCCGCTGGAAGAATTTCTCATGGGATTGACGCTTTAAGGCTTTTATGTACAAATAATGCCAAGCAGGGTGAGGAAATTGCCAAAAGTCTCAACGAGATAAATTTAGAAAGGCAAGCCACAACCGACGAGATATTTTTAAATGCCGATGAGGAGGTCAAAAAGATAATAGGCAAGAAACTTATTGTTTGTTATGGTGAAGGGTTTCATGAAGGAGTCATTGGGTTAGTGGCACAAAAATTAACTCAAAAGTATTTTTTACCCGCAATTGTTATTAGCGTAAACGGAGAAAACTGCAAAGCGTCGGCAAGATCCGTTCCTGGATTTGATCTTACTAGTTTCCTCCGTAAAATTAAGGGTGTTTTTGGGAGCGTTGGCGGTCATAAAGCCGCTGCCGGATTCTCTTTAAAATCGGATAAGCTGCAAAAATTTATCAAGCAGGCGCAAGATCTAGCGGAAAAAGAGATTGATCCCAAATTGCTTTTGCCTTTTGTAGAGGTAGATACCGAAATTCCATTAGGTTTAGTAAAGGCTAATCTGTTGGCACTAATTAAACAAATGGAGCCGTTTGGTCTTGGCAACCCCACTCCAGTTTTTTACTCCACGCAGGTTAAGGTTTGCGGATTCTCCAGATTTGGCAAAGCATCTAATCATCTAAAAATTGTTTTGTGTGACGGAGAAAACTCAAACTTTAAAATTGTGGGCAAGGTTTTTAATGGGGCGGAAAATCACTACGATAAGCTATCACTGGGACAAAATGTATCAGTTGCTTACTCTATCTCCGAAAACACTTTTAATGGAAAAACTGCAATCGAAACAACCATTAAAGATTTAAAAATTGAGTGAGATTGCTACATTGCTTTTAATCTTTTTATCCTTTCGGAAACAGGTGGGTGGGTGGAAAAGAGGTTTTTAAAGCGACCGACCCCATCGCCTTCCACATTATCCAAAGGATTTTCAAAATATAAATGGGCGGTGGCCTTGTTGGCAACTTCCAAGGGTTCTTTGGAGGAAGCAACTTTGGTGAGGGCAGATATTAAACCATTAGGATTGCGGGTATAGCGCACAGCTGTGGCATCAGCCATAAATTCTCGTTGTCTTGATATAGCAAATTTAATAAGTTGAGCAATAATTGGAGTCAAAATTGCAAATAACAACGCCAGTATCATAAAAATAGCCCCCGCTTGCTTGTTGTCATTATCATTGATTCTCACTCTTACCCTCCAAAACCAGTCCATTACCATAACCACAGTTCCTACCAATACCGCAACTACGGTCATTAGCAACATATCGTTATTGCCAACATGAGAAAGCTCGTGTGCCATAACCCCCTCTAATTCTGGTCGAGAAAGCTGGTCCAAAAGCCCGGTTGTAGCAACAATTGTAGCGTGATTTTTGTCTCTTCCTGTAGCAAAGGCGTTGGGGCTGGTATCATTAATCACATACAATCGGGGCATTGGCAACCCTGTTCCCAAACAAATATTTTCCACCACGCTGTAGTAGTCAAAATACTGCTTTTTATTGGCAACTGTTGCTTTGGAGAGTGACAAAATAACCGAATCGCTAAAATAGTAACTAAAAAAAGAGGTGGTAAGCGAAAATAAAAAGGCTAAAGGCACTAAATATTGGGAATCATTATAAATGTAACCAATAAAATAACCAAAAAGGCACAGCACCACCACAAACCCCACAAACAAAAGCAGGGTTTTTAGGGTGTTTTCCTCTTGCCTTTCGTAAAAATTTACAACCGTAGACATAGCCTAAAGTTTAACCTTTGGAGTAATTACATCGGTCGACGAAACTTCTACATGGCTTCCCGTTTCTGGTGTCGTAAGACCTGCCTCGGCTTTAAACCCAAACAAATTGGCAACAACGCTCGAGGGAAAAGTCACCAATTTGGCATTATAATCCGCTGTCAAATCAATTAAAAGCCTTCTTGAGTAGGAAACTTTGTCCGCAGTATCAGTCAGATTTGACATTAGGTTTTTGACCAACTCCGAAGCTTTTATTTCGGGATTACTCTCGAAGGTCGCTTGAATAGAAGGCAAAATTTTTGCCAGAGAGTCGCTAGCCTTTACCATCTCTCCTAAATTATTGGAGTCTATGGCAGACGCTACGCTCTTTCTAGCTGATGTTAAAAGGGCAAATATTTCCTTCTCGTGCTTAAGATAGCCTTTAACAGACTCCTCTAAATTTGGAATTAACTCCGCTTGGCGTTTTAACTGGTTGCCAATTTCTTGGATAGAAGCTTTGATTCTAACTTTTGCCGTAGCTAAAAAGTTGTAGACGCCAATGGCATATAAAGCCATGGCGATTAAGGGAACAAAGAGCAGTAAAAATATCATAAATCCTCACCTCCGCATCTATTTTACCACAAAAACAACAGGGGACAAGCAACGGAACGCTACCTTAGCGCTGTATCCGTTGTGTCCCCCAAGGCCACTACTACCTATCTACCTCCCTACATACGACGCCAAACGGGCAAGCGTTTTCTCGTCCAGCTCGGGAATAGGCATCGTCGGGGGGATACTGACAACATGGTTGAACTGCTTTCCCGTGTCGACCATCCCCACCGGCACCCCCGTTTCCCTCTCAACTCTTGCGATGAGTTCCCTCGTCTTTGGCGTAAGCTTATCGGCACTCGTAACCCCAGAAACTTCGGGGTCGTGGTGCTCTGCGAAGGTCAACGCAATGTGAGTCGGTGCATTGACCATAACTGCGTATTTCAGCAGGTCGAAGTCGATCCCATCAACTTTCCTTCTGGGAACACCCCCAATCGAACTGGCTTCCACTAACCCCCTCCGTCTCATCTCTTTTAGTGTAAGCTCTCTGCATTTTCCCATACCACCCTTCCCCTCTCTCGTGGGTTTTGATTTCACCATAAGCCAAACTTCCCCGATTAACCTCCAACCCAGACCTATGGCATCGATCATGGCCCCAGTTGTACAGTTCTTGGAGGTCACATTAGGATATTCTCCATAGCGCGAGGACAGCCAAAATCCCTGGCCATCCTCAACGACCACAACCCCATCCCTTGCCAGTTTGTTGGAGAGTACCACAACATCTTGGATAAGTGGTGCAAGTTGCGGTACATCTTTTGCTTGCCGTACCTCTTCTCCTCGTCGTAGAAATTCGACCAGTGTGGCTCCCGTCCCACTCTTTGTCGAACCAATGGCTTCCATATCCGCATCTGCTACCTCTTGTGCTATGTGCCTGCTTTCCACTATAGGGCAACGGGGATCTATGTGGACTCTATCAGAACCAAGACCAAATCTTTCCATCTCGGAAAGCAACTTGACTGGATCCACTGCAGTCCCAGACCCAATCGCAATCGGACATCCTGCTAAAATCCAACTAAGCGGAAGCTGGTTGGTTCGAACATAGTGCTCTCCCACAAAGATCCCATGTTCGGCGTTGGGACCCCCGCCCCCACGAAGAACTATCTGTGCGCTATACATCAGCGCAAGCCAGGCGGCACCTTTACCCTTGCCACTGTCGCCCCAAAAAGCGTCCCCTACCAATACGGCACCTGTGTTCATTTCCTCCTCCTTGTGTGAGTGATGCAACCTAGTGTTGTTTTGAACTGCCAAATTTTATACGATCTACACAAGATAAACAACAATGGCTATAAGTTACATAAAGCAAACTATTTTTTGAGAAAAACAGAGTTAATTCCCCTTGCGGCGATAACACCGGTTGCGGCGGCGCCGACAATGTTACCCGAAACCCCCGCCCCATCTCCCGCCACAAACAACCCTTTAATTTGTGTCTCCAAAAATTTATTGGTTATAATTCTGGAGCCTCGCAGTTTTATTTCTGGCGCGTATAAAAAATTGGAACCAGCGTTAATTCCCGGTAAAACTTTATCCAAAATCTCCAGCGTCTCCAAAAGGTTTCTCACGATTCTGTATGGTAGCGCCATGGAGATATCTCCGGGGGTAGCGTCTTTTAAACTTGGGGTAATATTGCTTTTGGCAATTCTGGATTGCGTGCTTCTTCTACCACTCTGCAAATCAGCCAACCGCTGAATTAAAGGTCTTCCCCCGCCAAGAGTTGTTGCCAACTTTGCGATAGAAATTGCATAATCAGTGGTGTTTTCCACAGGCTCGGTTAAAACCACCTCTTGCACCAGAGCAAAATTACTATTGGGGGATTCGTTTTTGGAACTGGAATGCCCGTTGACACAAATATAAGACCCGTAATCCTCAACTGCTACAAGACCATTAGGACAAGGGCAAAGTGTCCGAACGGTATCATCAAAAGTTGGGGTTTGTACACTATAAATTGCCTCGTACATTACCTTTGATTGTTCCTCGGTAACCGAAGCAGGGAATTCATGACGGATGCCAATCTCAACTTTTTGGTATTCATAGCCAATTTTTAAATCTTTGGCAATATTTTGAAGCCACTTGGTTCCCCCTCGTCCAGGAGCAACAAGTAGTACTTTTGCACGGTAGTCTCCCTGGTTGGTTTTAATATTAAAGATATTTTTCTCCTTTTTAAACTCCGTGACTTCGCAGTTGGGTTTTATTTGTATCCTCGATTTCGCAAGACTATCTGTAATATTGCCAATAATACTAGGCAAAACATCGCTTCCTACATGACGACACTTACGGGTATAAAGTTTTATGTTATTTCTTTGGCAGTTTTTAACAAAGCAAGTAGCATCCTCCAGATTGGTTGGGGTAACAGGAGCCGTAACCCCAAAATCCAAAAGCGTGCTTTCTACATAATCCAAAAGCTCTTGAGCCTCATCTCTTTCTACAAAATCCAAAAGCCTTTCTTGGCTTAAATTTAAACTAAAATGCAATTTGCCGTCACTAAAAGTTCCCGAACCACCCACTCCCCACATGGTTTCCTGCTTTGTTCTGGTTTTAATGCTATTTCCTTTTTCCAAAATTAAAACATCTGTTACACCCTGTTTTGCAAGCTCTAATCCGGCAAAAAGACCAGCGGGACCAGCGCCAACAATTATGACCTCATAAATTTTTTTCATACCAAGATTTAACAAATCTTCCTACTAATTTAAAGAAGGGGGAGTTACCAACTATTATGAGTATATTTCTAACAAAAACGCAAGAGTCTGTCCTTTCTGATAAAATCAGAGGCATGGAAAAAATAATCGGACAACTAGCACAACAAACAGGGCTTAAAGAAGCCGAGGTGGAAGGTGTTCTAAATTTAATTAAAAGTGCTGGAAAATTAGAGTTCTCCGATTTGATTCTACAAACTGGCGTTCCCGAAGCGACTCTCCAAAACTTATTGACCAAGATTAACGGGCTTCCTAAAGAATTCATCAACAATAACGATTTTTCTCCCTACATTTGGAGTCTAGTAAACTTTGATGATGTAGCGATTGAAGAGTCGATTAAAATCGTAAGAGAAAAACACAAACTTACTGCCAAAAGAGAATACGACCAGTTTTTTGCCACCCCCAAAACTTCGGTTGCCAAATCCCTGATCATGAAAACCAAGGGGGCGTTAGACAAAAAAAGGCTACTGATACTGGGCGACGACGATTTGGTCTCGCTTACAGCAAATTTAGTTGGAAAGCCCAGTCTTACCACAGTTTACGAAATTGATCCCGATATCATTAAAATTATCAATGATGAGAAGGAATCTCGTGGTTGGGAGATAAAAATAGTCGAAGCAGACTTAAGAAAACCTTTAAGATCAGCAGGAAATTTTGACACTGTAATTACCGACCCACCCTATACCCCCATGGGAATTACCCTCTTTTTAAGGCGGGCTATTGAGGGTTTACAAAAAGGTGAGGGAAAATACATTTTTTTATGTTTTGGAGCAAGCTTTAAGACGAACGAGAGGTTTCTAAAAATTCAAGAGATTATCAATTCTTTTAATTTAGTCATCGAAGATAAAATTGACAAATTTAACCACTATTTTGGAGCAAAGAGCATTGGAAGCGCAAGCTCAATTTATGTTTTAAGAACAACTAACACCACGACGGCAGATTCTATTTATTACAATGAGAAAGATATTTATACCTACCAAAATACCAGCGTTGCAAAATTTCCTTATATTGAGCACCACACCCTAAGACTCTTTGAGATTCCAATTAAGGTTTTGGAAAATAAAAAGGAATTGATTGCAAGGCTAGAGAAAGTTTTAAAGGACCTTAAATTAAACGCTGTTACCAGCTCCTACAAAAAATTTCCTGGGGGCGGAATTACAATTAATTTTGTGCTTAGTCAAAGCAATATGACCATTCACACCTGGCCAGAACTTATGCTTTTGCATGTGGATATTTTGACCTGTTCCCCTATTCAATCTCGCAACAGCATCCCACAAATTTTCTCCACCTACTTTGAAACAAAATCGCTAGAATATAAGAGGTTGGAATAGTATTTTTAGATTCTAAGGTTTAATGTCAAAATATCTGTCCTCGCTTAAAAGCGTTTGAGACTTAAACGATTCGGCACCTGCATTAAAAACAAAATTAAAAGGGTCGGCTACCGTTCCCGATTGTTTTTGAACTACCAACGAATAACCTTTTTCGATACGGGATGAATCAAAAACTGTAAGTGGTAAATCGTAGACTAATTGCACTTTAATTTTTTCTTGAGCTTTAATTTCAAAGCTTGTCTCAAAACTGGTCAGAAACCCTTTTTTGTTTGTAGCAATCCCGTTTAAAATATTTGTACTTTTTTGGCTGGTAGCATCAATTATTTTAGCGCCTACCACTTTTGATCCATAAGGAACAAGAACCCTTAAGTAATTTACATACGATCCGCCGGGCCAAGCATTGGATTTTCCCGTATGCCCATAGCCTATTGTAAGGGTCGACGAAAGACCGTCACCAACATCGGATTTGTTAACAATATAAGAGATATCCCTTTTAATAAAATCGTTAGTTCTTGCCCCCGACAGGTTAGCATCTACAACAAAAAGATAGTCGGCGCGGGACGCCGCTTGAGTGTTTCCATCCCAATTCATTTTGGAAAAAAATGAGGTCTGCGGAATGTAAGCCAAAATTTGCTTTTGGCTTAAATTTTTGTACAAAATACTAAGGAGGTGTTTTTGGGAGTAACCTCCTTCTAGAAGCTTTTGGAAAATATTGTAAACTAAATTGGAAACAAAAGACTTATTCCCAAAACTAACACCGTTGCCTTCTTGCTCCAAATACGATTTAAGCACCCCTTGAACATTGTTCGCGTTTACCAATCGATCGTTGGCGGAAACATAAATTTCACCAGTTACATTTAGCAACTCGCTAAATATTTGAGAATTTAAAGATACCACCCCCGAATATTCCTTTCTATCCATATTGTTAAATGTATCTAAAATAAAACCTGCGTTGCTTGGAAAAAAGGGTTCCCATAACATGTCAGAAAAGACAAAATTTGGTTCTTTCTGTAAGACCTCTAGAGGCTCGGGGGATTTTGTTTGAAGGTCCTTTTCTTGTAGCGTACCATCCACAGCTTTCCCATCATCTACATCTACACTTATAACCTTTCCTTTATCCAAAGATACTTTGGCATAAGAAACAATTGTACCTCCCGTAGGTCGCAGTTTTGCGGTATCGGTAAATAACAAGATGTACGACTTTGGTTTATCGTATCCCATAATTTGATACAAAGACTTAACAAGATCTGGAAGGTTAGAGGTCAAAACTGATAAGCTATTAAGATTTAAAAGCTGGTTCATTTTTGACTTTAAGAAATTTTGGGAAACCTTTTTACTTTCTGTTTGCGCCAGACTTAAATTGGTGTCAGCAAGTGTTGTATAAGCAACGGACTCCTCGTAATTTGCAGGAAAAGCATCATAAGCTTTTAAATAATTAATCTCTGCTGTTACCGCATAAAGATGGACCTTTAGAAAGCTAGATAACTGCAAGTAATTTAAATAGGCAGGAGGTTTGGATGTTTGCTTGAGCAAGCTATAAGCTCTTGCAGCATTGTACTGCGCTTTTTCGACATCTAATTCATTTAAAAAATTAAGAGACTTGTAAAAATAGGAAATCCCGAAATAAGCTTTAGCTGTATAAACTAATGGGTGTGCAAGCAGAGCAAAAAGAACAATTGAAATTAAAGCAAACCTAACCTTCCCTACCTTATCCTTCTGCTCTTTCTTATCCCCCTCTACCCCTTCCAAGGAACTTTTTGAACTTGAGCTAGCCTGTGGTAAGACTTGTTCCACAATGGGAAGAGAATTAAAAAAACCGTAGTACTCTAGCACCCCCATAAGCCCTTCTTTTAAAGAAATTTTGGGAGAAAAACCTACTGTTTTTAGATCCACAAAATCTAAGGCGGGTGGTTCGGTAAACACAATTTCGTCTGTTGCAGGAGTAAATTTAATTTCGATTTTCTTTTTGGATAGTGCTTTTAACAGATAGGCAATTTCTATTTCGGCAACAAGATTTTTGTCAATTGCAACTAAAATTTTTCCCGAAAAGTCGCTAAGACTAGAAACTTTAATTAACGCTTCTGTTGCATCATCAACATGCATAAAGTAGTGCTTCGAAAGCCCATTACCCTTTACCACAATTGGGCGGTTTTCTAACACATCTTTAACCATAGAACCCATTGGATACTGGGTAAATTCCATTTGGGAACCGTAAACAGTAGATAGCCGAACTAAAGCTAAGTCTAATTGTTTGTTCTTAAAGACTTTCCATGCCACCGCCTCCAAATATCTTTTATGCTCTACTTGAGAAAATCTTTTTTCGTCGTTTTCGCTGGTACCAAAATATTCATCTAAGCTGGCAGATGAAACAACACCCTGATAGACAGACAAATCAGACACTAAAATAACCCGAGCTTTGATTGTTACTGCAAAATTTAGGATATTGTCAAAATCTTGGGTTTCTTTAGGATCGAGCTGTGCCTCATTAATAAAATAGTAGATAACTTTGGTATCGTTGCATTCCTTTTTAATCTTTTCGATATTGCCTAAAGCTAAAAGTTTAAAATTGGGATTATCTAAAAAAGGCTTTAGCTTTATTTCTTCTAAAGGTGATGGGGTAGCAGTTAGACTAACTTTAAAGCCACTACTAAGCAGCCTTTCGGTAAGCTTGCGACCAACTAAATTATTTCCTCTTGCAATGAGTACGCTAGAACTTTGCGGGGGCATACTTCTATTCTATGATACAATTTGAAATATGATAATAACCAGATTTGCCCCATCCCCCACGGGAATTTTGCATGTGGGTAATATCTCACAACCAATTTTTGATTTTGTGTACTCACGAAAGGAATCTGGCGGAAAGTTTATTTTAAGGATTGAGGATACTGACAAAACTAGATATGTTGCCGAAGGAGAAAAAGCAATCTTTGATGCCCTGGACTGGCTGGGTCTCAAGTATGATGAAGGTCCTTATAAACAATCAGAAAGGCTACCAATCTATCAAGAGCACGCCAAACAGTTGATTGATAAGGGTCGGGCTTATTATTGCTTTTGCTCTAAGGAACGGCTGGAACAAATACGAAAGGAAAAACAAGAAAGCAGACTTCCTCCAATGTATGATAGAACCTGTCGCAAAATAAATCCTGTAGAAGCCAAAAAGAGAGTGGAAAATGGGGAACCTTTTGTAATTAGAATGATTATTCCTGATAACGAAGATCTTGTGATTAAAGATTTGCTAAGAGGCGATGTGCACTTTAATTCCGACTCTGTTGACGATCAGGTTTTAATTAAATCCGATGGATTTCCAACCTACCATCTGGCTGCTACAGTGGATGATCATTTGATGGGAATAACGTATGTGATAAGAGGCGAGGAGTGGTTGTCATCAGCTCCCAAACATGTTCTTTTATATCGCTATTTTGGATGGCAGGAGCCTATTTGGGTTCATCTGCCATTATTTAGAAATTTGGATAAAAGTAAACTTTCTAAACGCAAAGGTCACACTTCGGTTTTTTGGTACAAGGAACAGGGTTACCTTCCAGAGGCTTTAATTAACTTTTTGGCACTAACTATTTGGGGCAGAGATAAAGAAAAAGAAATTTTTGATTTGGATACCATGATTAAAGAATTTAAATTTGAGGATGTTCGGATGGCTGCCCCTGTTTTTGATATTGTAAAACTTGATTGGATAAACGGCGTTTATATTAGAAACCTTTCTGTTGAGGAATTAAAAAACAAATTAATTCAATTCGATACTACAATTAAAAATCTTGATGGGATGATATTGGATAAAGTGTTACCTCTTATTAAAGACCGCCTAAAACGACTTAATGAATTTTGGGATTTGGCGGGGTATTTTTTTAATGAGACAAAAACGCCTAAGGAGGAGCTGATAAAATTAATGCTTTCAGAATCAAAATTGTCGGCTCCCTTAACCGCAACTAACTTAACTTACTTAAGCAACTTAAAGCCCGCTCATTGGATTGCCAAAGAGATTGACGAAGAGCTTCACAAGTTCCAAAAAGAATCGGGGACACCTCCCCGCCAGTTTTTTATGCCTATTCGAATTGCTCTTTGTGGCGGTTCTTTCTCTCCTCCGCTTGGAGAAGTAATAGAAGTGCTCGGAAAATCTGAAACCCTAAAAAGAATCGAAATTGCTAAAGAGATGTTGATTTAGTTGCTTTGCTTTATCTCCCATTGCCTAATAATCTTTAAGGCTTCCTTTTCCAACCCCCTAATATGTACGAACTTTATTTTTCTGTTGAATCTCTCGAACAAGTGACGATTGCTCTCTGACATTTCGTAATAATTACCAGACACTTCAGATTTGGAAACGGCATAAACAATCCTTTCAATCCCTGCCCAGTAGGCTATGCTAGTACCACATTAAACAAGATTCTAAACCAACGTATAGTGTTGACCCTTCTAAATAACCGTTTTTACTAAAAGCTTCCGTAATTGCTTTTGAGTCGGCGTGAAATAGACCAGGGTAAGGAGAACTAACAGTGGAAGATAGGATCTTTTCGTTTTTTACCACCAATGCCCCGGCGGGAAAATTACCTGCATCCGTTGATTTTTTAGAGTTTTCTATAGCAAGCTTAAGGTATTCTTTATCATCCAAATATACAGCGTCATCTTTTTCCATATATGGTTATAAGGTCTTTGTAAACATAGGGTTTTAACCTCTCGTTTAAAGATTTTTCGGTTACCAAATCAACATTTCTTTTTAAAGCATTTTCTAACTGATCTTCTATTCTTACATGGTCGGAAATACTTGGATGGCTGGTATTTTGATACCTTATAAGTAAGTCTACATCGCTGGTTTTGGTTTGTTCCTGCCTTGCCATGGAACCAAAAAGACCCAAAAATTCAATTGGTTGTGACTGACAAATTTCTCTAATTTTTTCTATCTTTTGTCTTGATATCATGGTTGAATTTTACCACGAATTAAGTCGTCGACAAATTGTCGACGACTGCATAGATAACTGAATGTGCAAAAGGAGATTTTTCATTGTCGGAATGCGGGTACTACCCGAATCGGGTAGTACCCGATAATATCTTGCCATTAAAGCATTATTTGAAGTGCGGTTTTAATGTTGTAGTTGTAGCAAAAAAAATAGGCTCAATTTGGCTCCGAGCCTAAATAGTATCTTTACCTAGAAAGGTTTTATTGCTTTATTAATTCCAAAACAAAGCTCTTTACTTTACCTTCTTTCAGTTCAATATCGCCAACTTTTCCTCCGGATTTTGCAGTTAAACTACTACCAAATTTGCATTGTTCCCAAACACAAATGCTTTTAACCCAGTTTATAACATTGTCCCAGGATTTATCATTTGCCATTCCGTGAGTTATCACCGCTAGTTTTTTATTCTTTAAATACATTTTATCTTCGCTACACCAAGAAACAATTCTGTCCCAAAATATTTTCGTTAGGGGTGTGACATTATCACTCCAAGTTGGAGTTGCAATAATATAAATATCGTAATCTCTTATTGCAGGTTCAATATTTTCCGAAAATTCGTCTTTTACATTTGGACAAACCCCTCCATTCGCACACTGCTCACAACCATCGGGAAGTTTTATTTCTATATCTCTTAGAACAAGTTCCATTGTTTCTATTTGGTTGATTACGAGCTCTTCTTTTACTTTGTTAGTAATAATATCCGTATTTCCTTTTCTATGTGAACCATTGATTATAAGCACTTTCATATTTTATATTTTCACATCAAAATCTTGATTGCCAATAGTTGCTACTGGGGGGGATAATTTCGGGCTTGGGTGGCAGTTTTTTCGCTATAAGCCAACCTATTCCAAAACCTACAATATGCGCTGTATAAGCAATTCCACCCCCGCCAATACCAATTGATCCAATTCCATACAAAAATTGCGCTCCAACCCAATATAAAAGCATAAACTTTGCCGAAACCGTGGCAGTTTGCGAAAACAAACCAAAGGGAATAAACACATCAACCTCCGAATAGGGAAACAGCACCAAATAAGCCCCCATAAGACCAGCAATTGCTCCACTTGCCCCAAGAATTGGAACTAGCGACCCTGGAGAAACCGCAACTTGACCAAGACCGGCCACAACCCCACAAAAAAGGTAAAAAAGTAAAAACTTAACATGCCCGAAATAGTCTTCTAAACTATGGCCAAAGATATGTAAAAACAACATGTTGCCAATAATATGCCCAAAGCTGGCGTGCAAAAATTGCGAGGTTATAAGGGTAATTAAATCTAAACGAGCGGGGATAATTGAGTACGAGTAAGCAATATAATCCCCCAAACCGTGGGGAGCAAGCAGTGTGAACAAAAAAACCACCACATTAAGACCAATTATAATGTTGGTGATTATGGGAGTGGTGATGTGGTAGTTGTGATCACGCAAAGGTATCATAAATTAGATGACAAAATCTCAAACATTTTCTCCCCAGCATCTGTTGGTACAGTCTTGTAATGTTTATCTTGATGTGTAATTTCTTTTAACTTTGTAGCGGAATCGATGAAATTTTCCCAATTTAAATCTTTCTCCTCCAAAATTACACTAGGAAAATAGTTTTTTGCCGTTTGGGCATTTAACATTTGCTCGTTTTGCGAAACCCAAGGAATAGGAACTAAAATTGCTGGAATTTTAAGATGAGCCATTTCGTAAGTAATGTGAGCCCCCGATCGCGAGAGCAAAAAATCGGATTCTTGTAGCACTTTGCTGTAGTCTTCCCCGTAACAATAATCAAACGCCAAATATTTATTTTTACCGTATTTTTCCATCAAGATTTGCGCTAGGCTATAGTCGTTGTTTTGGGAATTCTTAGCTGTTTGATGGATAATTCTAAATTGAGATACCAAGTTATCAATATTGGCAAATACAAACTCATTAAAAATATGGCTTGCCTGTTTTCCACCAGTAATAAATAATGTCCTAAACTCACCGTATTTTTTGCGGGGTAGGATAGAAAGTATTTCTTCCCGTAACGGTAAACCAACGAAGTGATATTTCTCACCAAGGGAAATGGTCGTGGACCATGAGAGAAAAACTTTATCTGCAACTTTAGCAATTAGTTTATTCGCCATTCCAATAGTTACTGTTTGCTCGTGAGTAGCAATCTTAACTTGCAATACTTTTGCAACTAAACATACTGGAACCGCCAAATACCCCCCGTAACTTAAAACCAGTTTAGGATGATATTTAATTAAAATCGCAAGAGCATTGACCAGAGAAAATATCAATAGAAAATATTTTAGGGGATTTTTGTTTCTATAGAATTTGGGTGCAATAAGATTTACAAACGAAAAACCGTATCCAGTAACTTCTTTATACTCACTACTCAATTCGCGATTATTTTTTTGCGTGGTTTTGTGCCCCACGAAAATTACCTGGTAACCATTTTCTTTAAATTTTTTGGCTAGTGGTAAGGCAGAATTGTGGTGTCCCCCACAGATAACAATGTTTTGCATGTAAAAAGTATATCATGTGTAACTAATATCGTGGTAAAATATAGTTACCATTATGGAAATACCAAATTACATCCAAAAGTACTTTTGGGAAGCAAAATTAGATAACCCCGCACAAAAAGAATTTTATCCCCATCTTATCTCAAGAGTTCTGGACTTAGGAGATACAAAAGCTGTTGAATGGCTTTTTGCCAATTTTGACAAAAACTTAATCGTTGAAACGCTAATAAACTCAAGGGAAATATCAAAAAAAAGCGCCAATTACTGGACATATTATTTTGGTATCCCAAAGGACCAAACAAAATGTTTCCAAAAGCCCTTAACGAAACAACTAGAAAAAATCTGGCCTTATTAGGCAAATCGGGTCTTGCCAAAGATTTTTACCTTGCGGGAGGTAGCTCTCTGGCGTTAAACCTAGGTCATCGAATTTCGGAGGATTTGGACTTTTTCTCCAACAAAAATTTTGATCTGTTCCAAATTGTTAATTCCCTTTCTTCCCTTGGAACTTTAACTGTAGATGTGCAAACCACAAAAACATTCTTGGGCAATTTTAATGGGACAAAATTAAGCTTTTTTTATTACGAGTTGCCTCTTCTAAAACCCACAGATGATTTTTTAGGTATTAGCATTGCAAACCCAGTAGATGTTGGGTGTATGAAATTGGATGCTATTTCGGGTCGAGGACTTAAAAAAGATTTTGTGGACCTTTATTTTATAACCCAAGAAGTTATTCCACTTGATGGGTTATTAGAAATGTTTAGAGAAAAGGTTGCCAAAAAAAATTATAACTTTATCCATTTGGCTAAAAGTTTAACTTATTTTGATGACGCTCAAGATAAGGTTACAATGTTAAAAGACTACGATTGGGAGAAAATAAAACGATTCTTTCTTAAAAAGTCTCAAACCGTTTTCTCATGACTTACTCAAAAAAGATTCTTCTAAATCTAACTCTCCTCTCATTATTCGTTCTGCTAACGCTTGCTGTTTTAACAGGAAAAACACACAGCTTTGATCAATCGTTCTCATTTTTTGTTTATTCTTTACGAACATCACTTTTGACGACTGTGATGTCTGTGATTTCTTTCCTCGGTGACATATACGCTGGGATAGTGATATCACTTTTGGTAGTTTTATTTTTAGTTATTAAAAAACACCAAAGAGATGCAGTGATTTTTTCCCTGTCGCTAATAATTGTGGAAATAGCAAACCACGCACTAAAATTAATTTTTATGATACCGCGCCCAAATGTTTCCGCTTTGACGGTACTACACGATTTTTCCTACCCCTCGGGTCATGCTATGAACAATATTTTTCTTTATGGAATGATTGTTTATTACATTTCCCGTTACGGTAAAAGCAGATCGATTAAATTATATTCCGTAATGGGTGTCTGTATTTGGGTTACACTAATCGGATTTAGCCGAGTTTATTTAGGCGTCCATTACCCAACTGATGTCTTAGCCGGATACTTGGTCGGTCTCTGGTCTCTAACTACAGTTTTGATAGTTCCCACGATACTTACTAAAAAGAACTGGTTGTCTAAATCGGGTCTGTCCCATTTGGGACAATTCCAATAAAATAATTGCGTTTTTCATGGGAGTATCCCGAATTAACCAAGACCTCCTTTTTTGCTTTTGGAAGGCGTTTAATTTTTAATTCCCGTTTTAAGGCTTCAGAGAATGTGGCAAATTCTTCAGAATAGACGAGAATTACTGGTCTTCTGCCTTTGGTGTACTTGGCAGATTTTTTACCATCAAAATTATGCTCATTGACACGACGAGACAAATCCGTGGTTTGCCCACAGTACAAGGAATTATCCACACAACGCACCAGATAGATATAGTGCATCTACTTAGCCAGAATCTTAAATAACCACCCCAGCAAACTGCTAGATTGCTCCTCCAAAGCCACCTTATCTATAAGTGCTGTGTTTTGCTCGGTTAGTGTCTGAATTGTCTCTTGCACAAGAGCCGCATCGCCCAAATTCACAAGTTGGATCTCAAGTTTCTCAAGTTGCATAATCCGCAACCTGTTTTGCTCCATCTGCTCCTGCATATTCTTTAGAGCCAAATAGTTGGGACCAATTAAAGATTTAAGCAGACCGCCCCTGCTGTCGATTTTTTCCAGCCCGGCACTGATCCTATCTTGAGCTTGTTTTTGCTCTTGAGCCACCAGTCTTACTTG
Organism: Patescibacteria group bacterium; assembly: GCA_018896215.1. Taxonomy (NCBI): domain Bacteria; species Patescibacteria group bacterium. The sequence continues at coordinate 45,614 of JAHINB010000003.1, read as the reverse complement.
TTCACCAATACCTCCTTGTGTAACTTTGGTGGTGAGTAACTCCTCAACCTTTAAAGAAACCGCGCCCATGTTTTCTTTGGCAGTTTCACTTCGTGGCGATGCCCCCTTTGGCATTCCTGTATTTTCTTGCTCTTGATTGCTAGTTTTAATGTTGGAATCCTCACCCGCATTTTGAGTCTTAATTTGATTTTGGTTTCCAGCATCCTCATTTTTAGCGTTAACTAAAGAAACAAAACCAAAGACCAAAAATACATAAAGTACAAAAATTAGCTTTTTCATAAAAATATCACCTCCTTTTAGTAGTACAACCGTCTTCTATGTTGATAAACAAACTTAAATACTTCTATTACAAAAAACATCAAAACCGAAAGAGTTATTGCCACTACCCAATATATTAAATTAAGACTATGCAATCCAAAAAACTGTCTTAAACTAGGGGACGAGAACGGCAACACTTGTAATCCGAATCCAGCAACAACCGCGACAATTAACCAACGGTTTTCAAAAAGATGATTCTTCCAAAAAGGTGTCATAAGCGCTCTGACCGAAAAGACATAAGCAAGGGAATTTAAACCTAACACTATAAAAGCCATGGAACGAGCTGTATTAATATCTTGAGACACGCTATATACGATTATAAAAGCGCCTAAGGTGATTACCCCAGCCACTAAACTTACAAATCCAATAAGAGTAGCCATCCATTTGTTTACCAAATGCTCCCCAGAAAAACGGGGTTTTTCCTTCATAATGGTTGCCCTTTTTGGATCAATTGTTAGCGCAAGATCGGGAAACCCGTCCGAAATAAGATTGACCCATAAAATTTGTACGGCAGTTATTGGCAAAGGTAGGCCCAAGACAATACCTCCCAAGACAACTACGATTTCCGAAAAAGCGTCGCACATTAGATAGAGAATAATTTTTCTAATATTTTCGAACATCGCTCTCCCCTCCTCTATTGCCCCGACTATTGTAGAAAAGTTAGAATCCAGAAGTACTAAATCCGCAGATTCTTTAGCAACATCGGTAGCTTCGCCTACGGCTATTCCAATATCGGCAACATGTAACGCTGGGGCATCATTTACTCCATCTCCCATCATTGCCACTATCTCACCGTTTTTCTTTAACGCCTCTACAATTGCCAATTTTTGATCTGGCGTGGTTCTGGCAAACAAGCGCACCGTTTTAACTTTATTAGCAAGCTCACCAGCAGAAAGAGTTTTTAGTTCATCTCCGGTAATAATTTCATAGCTTTTAAGAGGAATTCCCAAGTCCAGCATAACAAACTCCGAAGTCTTAGAGTAATCTCCTGTAACAACTATCGTACGAACACCAGCCATTGTTGCCTGTTCCAAGGCATCTTTGACTCCAGCACGAACAGGATCAGAAAAAGCCAGCATCCCAACCCACACAAGATCCTCCTTGATGTTATAGTTTTCTAAATCGCGTTTGTTGCCAGAAACATCTTTTTGGGCAAACCCGATAACCCGCTTACCCTGTTTTGTAAGGTTATCTATGACAGAGTAAACCTCATTCCTTTCTTTTTCCGATAGGGTTGTCCACTTAAGCAGGAGATCGGGTGCTCCGTTTACATAAAGTTTGTTTTTATTATTCGACCATTTGTTTAAACTAGCAAAGAATTTCTCTTTAGAAGAAAAGGGTAAGCTATCAAGTCGCGGATGTTCAGAAACAAAATCGCTAATTATTGTTCGCCCCCACTCGAACGCCGAAATAACAATTGGATCGTCTAAATCGTTTGCCAATAATACTTGCTCCGCTAGATCTCTTTTATTTCCAATTACATCCACGACTTTCATTTTTCCGTGGGTTAGGGTTCCTGTTTTATCAACACAGATAACCGTCACTCCTCCCAAAGTTTCGGCCGTGGCAAGTTTTTTTACCAGACCTCGCCGCTTGAGAATTTTTTGCATTCCAATAGTCAACACCACTGTTAACGAAACGGCTAGACCTTCTGGAATACTCGACACTGCCAAAGCTACCGAGGTAATAAACATATCCATAACGCTGAACCGATAAAGAATGCCAATCGCAAACACAAGAGTAATCAACACACCTACCACCAAAACTAATTGTTGACTAAACCTTTTAAGCTGTCTTTGAAGGGGAGTGTCTCCCTCCGTTTCTTGAATTTGCAAGGCAATTGCCCCCATCTTAGTACTCGCCCCAATACCTTTAACCAGCATTGTGGCCTGCCCAGAAGAAACTGTTGTTCCCATAAAAACAGGCTCGTTTGGGGATTTTTTTACAGACACGCTTTCTCCGGTAAGTACGGATTCATCTAAATAAAAACGGTTGGCGGAAACAATCCTGCCATCAGCCGGTACCTTTACCCCTTGGCTGAGGATTACAATATCCCCTGGAACAACTTCCCCAGTTTTTATCGATTTGCGCTTTCCATCTCGAATCACAATTACCCAACTAGTAACATAGTTTTTTAGGGCTCGCAGGGCATTAGAAGCCTTTTTTTCTTGAATAAATCCTAAAACAGTATTAACAGCTACGGCAAGTAAAATAATTGTAGCGTCAGGAAAATGCCCAATAATTAAAGTCACTGCTCCCGCCAAGAGTAGAACATAAATTAATGGGTTTTTAAGTTGTCGCAGGAGAAGAAAAAAATTTCCCAAGGGTGGTTTTTCGGGTAAAACATTTAAACCATATTTGTGCTGTCTTTTTGCAACCTCTTTGCTAGACAATCCTTGGTCACTTAGTAGCATAATTTTTCTAGGGTTTAATAAACACCGATGCCGAAACAACTAAAAATATTCCCAGGGAATTCAAAAAGTAAGAAAGAAGAATAAATCGAGAAGTGCTTATTTTGGAAAGACCCATAAGGTTCACGCCTAATTCATCGGGTAGTGGTGAAGCAATAATTATTGCCCCCATCACGGGTAGCATCCAATTAAAGTATTTGGAATGCAAAAGTTTTTTAAGGTGGGGACCACCGTCAATTTTGTTATAAACCAACTCGATTTCTTCTGCCAAACCGTCTTTTATAAATCTAAAAATAAGTAAATCCCCAACAACAGCCCCAAGTCCAGCAATTAACCCTAGTTCTATGGGAGATAAAGTTTCGGCAAGTATTAAAAGGATTAAAGATCCCGTGGCTACGGTAAAAGTAGAAACAAAAAGAATACCGGCAATAAAGGCGCCAATATACCCCAACCCCCCCAGGCTTAATAGCAAAGAATGAAAGGCGTCTACGCGAGAAAGAACAAACGCAAAAACCAAGCTTATTACAACAATAACAATATTTTTATATTTTCTTTTTCGATGATTTTTCACTCTACTATCTAGTATAGCAAAATTGTGGAAGGTGGTATTTGGAAACAAAATGTTAGACGCTTGTTCCAAAATAGCGATCGCCGTAATCGCCAATGCCAGGAACTATATATTTATTATTGTTAAGATGGTCATCCACGGCAGAAGTAAAAATAGCCACCTTGGGAAACTCTTTTTGAATTAACGCTATTCCCTCGGGAGCCGAAACCACGCTTACAATTCTTATGTCTTTGGGTTTAAAGCCCCGTAACTTTCTTAGCACCTGCAAAATTGACCCCCCAGTTGCCAACATCGGATCGGTAATAATAACCACAGAATTTTCTCTTATTTTAGGTAGTTTGCAGTAATATTCCTTTGCTACAGCGGTTTTTTCATCCCTTTCTAACCCCATAAAACCAATTTTTGATTTGGGCAATAAATCAAGCGCTCCAAAAAGCATGGCGAGACCGGATCGCAAAACGGGAATTATAATCACCTCATCTTTAAGTTTTTTTGATTTGATAGTTATTTCCAACGGTGTGGTAATATCAACCTCATTAAAATCTAAACCTCTTATTGCTTCGGCAAACAATAACTGACAGAGCTTGTTAGAATACCTTCTAAATTTTGCCAGTTCCGTTTGCTGGTCTCTTAAATGCGTTAAGGAATCTGTAATAAAAGGGTGGTCGACTTTAAAAACCATAATGTTCCTTTCGTAACTTTAAATAAGCCGGAATCAATTTAGAGGAAAGCCCTAATTCCGTGGAAATGCCATCAAACATCAGGCGGGGCATAATACACCCCGGGCAGGGTTTTGGCGCGGTTTTTGGGAGCGTAATTTTAGAATTAATTAAATAACGAACCACTTGTTTTTTGTCCATAGTCCAGAGTTGTTTCGATGCTTCTGTTACAGTCTGGCGATTCCAAAAACATCCCGGATGACCACCCACTCTGAAAACTTCTTTTTTTATGATGTTTGAAGATCCCGCTTGAAGGTATCTCCCCGCCCCGCTATTTTTATAACAACTCCAGATTCCCCATCCACTAAGAAGTTTTGTTCTGTCTTTGTTGCTCATTTTGGTAAGAAACACGCTTTTTAAAACAAGCCAATAATGAAGCCTGGAAACAAAATTTTTCTCCCTGGAATTTGTCTGGTTTTGGATCATGTAATCGACTACCTTTTCTAAAGGTAAGAGGTGCCTTGTTTTCCAAACAGGACTTTCGTAACAAAAGCTGGATTGCGCCGGATAGGGGTTTATGATGATATTGGGAAAGCGTTGCCTTAAGGCGCTGATAAATTTGAAAATGTGGGGCAGGTTTCCGGGATGGATTACGATATTAAAAAGTATTTTAGGAAAGCTCTTGAGCGATTTAGAAATTTTAGCTACATATAAAGATTCGAAAGCCTTTTTTCTTTGACCGTAAAGCGGATTAGCCTTCTGCCAATATTTTTTAAGATCCTCGGCATTCATCTTAAGAAGTTCGTTCAGCTCGTTAATGTCTTCGTAATCGTCCGCCGACATAGCTAAAAGATCGGGTGGGTTCCGCAAAAACCCTCGAACAAAGTTGTCATTGTAGATGAACTTTTTACCTGTCGTTGTGGCCGTAACGACCCAACCCATTTCTTTGGCGTTTTTTACGATTTCCAAAAAGTTTGGGTGGAGTTCGGGGTTTCCTCCAAAAAGGTTAAGCTCGTAACCACCGTTTTTTAGCGTTTCCCTGATTTCGTCTTGAACCTGTCCTGGTATTTTAAAGTCGGCACAGTACTTGCTAAATTCTTTTTCCAAAAACAGTTTGTTAGCCAGCTTTAGCCCTTCTAATGCAACCTTAAGAGATTTTTGGACTTCCTCTAAACTCATTAAACTTTTTGGATCTGCCCCTTTGTTTTCTGTAAACGCGGCGGGGCATTGGTAGTTACCGCAGTCTAAACTGCAATTGTGATCGCATAAGTGTTGTTCAACAAAGCCTTTGGGAGTCTTTTTAATAACCGTGTTTAAATCAATTTGCAAACCCGCGGAGACTTTATAAACAAAACCGTATTTTAATATCTTTGGGACAAAAAAAAGGAGCCTTTTTGGCTCCAGAAACTTTTGCGATTTTAATTTTCGTTTTTTGTAATTAGGCACTCTGGGATTTAACTATACATTCACAAAAAATTTCTTGTCAAGGGTAATTTGCAACTTGATAAAAAAATAACGACCAGTTGTCTGTGAAAGCATCCACAAGCAACTGGTCGTTGGTCTCTCTCCTCAACTTGCGACAATCCCCACAAAAGGGAGATGCCGAAACTTTCCGTTACGGTCAAGACCGTAGCCGACCACGAACTTGTTAGGCAGGTCAATTCCCGTTATGATCCGTTCTGACGGGAGGGTTTCAACCCGCCGGGTGACCTTGTTGAACAGGGCAACTACAATCAAACTGGCTGGTTCCCTGACTTCGAGGAGCTTCAACAGGAACGCCAGCGTTGCCCCGGTATCGATGATATCCTCCACAATCACCACATGCCGACCGCTGATGGGAACGGTCAGGTCACGATCGAAACGGATCTGCCCAGACTCCGTACCACTATACGAAGATATGTCGATGAACTCGATTTCGACATCTGTCATCCCCATACGGTAGAGCTCCCTCGCCAGATCCGCCATGAAAACGAAAGCGCCGGTGAGAACTCCAACCAGAAGAATCGACTCCTCCTGGTACCGCCGAGAGACTTCTCGAGCAATCCTTCTCACGGCTTGCCTGATTTGCCTCTCGGTAGCTAGGACTTGAATGTTGGACACAGGTTCCTCCTAATCCTAATTACGATGTCAGCCCAGCTAAATCAGGGCTGTGAGCAATGGTTTGGCAGTCGCAGGTGCGGGTCTGGCTGACGATTCGCTCAAGAGTGTAGTAAACCATGAGGGCCATGGGCATAGAGATGGCTTCGTACATGGAATCCATGCCTTTGTCCCCAGACCAGCCTGCGTTGTTGAGCCCTTCGGCAAAGTTAACAACCGGGTTGGCCACAGCCAAACACATTCCAAGAATACGAGCGGCTAGGGCTTCCTGCCCCGATGATTGGCCAACGATGGTAGCCCCAAGAGTCTTGAAGGTGGCTATCTCGAAAGCCGTTTCAAACGGACCAAGAGGCGTGGTCCAGTAGACCCCGCCGTCGACGAGATCGCCAAGTTCATGACCTTCCGTCTTAACCTGACGAACTGAGGTAACCAACTTGCTTCTTAAGCGGGGACAGAAGGGTTGATACATCCGAACCCAGGGGTCTCTTCCCAATTCAAAGGCCAACTTTGCCATAGCGATCTTGGCAGGCTCGTGGTTGTAGACATCATCGGGGATGACGACATCCATGGGTTTGGCTCCGATCCCACCAACGCTAGCGTCAACGAGCACTTGATGAACGCCAAGCTGATCCAGTAGCCAAAAGGTTGCTTGAGTGTGTTCGAGCGTCGCCACTGGCAATCGCCAACCGTGCATCGGAATCCGCACGACCGGTTGGCCGTTGACTGCGAAGAGTTTGACCATCGGAACATCCCCAAATGGCGTTGACACCTCTTCGAATCGAAGAATCCGATCGTTGCAAACACAAGTGAGGGCCTCGGGAAAACCGATGCCTCCACGCTTGTCCAGTGCAAGGGTACCGGAACCTCCGACAGATGCGGTTCGCGCCGCATCAGCCTCAAACTGACTTCTACAAACATCCAGGATTGATTGGTAGTCCACGGTGTACTCTCCTTAATTCCAAGGTGAAAAGGCAATTCGCATTGCCTGGCGTAGCAACCATGTAGTCACAATTGACAGTGCTGTCGTAACCACTACGGTTGCCATCAGCAAAGGAAACCGGTACTGGGACACGGCCATAATAATGACCAATCCTAAGCCCTTGGTCGTTCCCATCAATTCGCCAACGATCGCGGCAATGATGATGTTACTAACCGCGATTTCCAACCCTGCCACAAAATACGGGATAGCCGAAGGCAGTTGAAGCTTGACAAACATCTGCCAACGGGTCGCTCGCCATACAAAGAATCTTTCCTTTTGAGCGACTTCTGCGCTTGCAAATCCAGCCGTAAGATTGGTCATGATTGGAAAGAAACTAACGATCATAACGATGATGATCTTGGGCCAGGGACCATATCCCATCGTCATGAAGAGAATCGGCGCCAAAGCAACAAACGGCACATTGCGAATGGCGATGGCGAAAGGCACGACGAGGTTCTCGGCTTGCGGGACAAACAGACAAACCGTCGACAGTGTTATCCCAAGCACAATACTAAGGGCGAAACCGACAACTGCTTCCATGGCTGTGACTTGCAAGTTGGCAACGATCCAACCCCAGTTTTCAACCAACGCTTTGACGATCAGCGTTGGCTTGGGGAAAATGAAGGTTGATACTCGCGCCAGCGTCAGTGACACTTCGCAGGCCACAAGCAGGAAGGTGAGGGTCACCAGCGGTACCAGCCATTGTGACCTTTTCATACTTCACCTCCGTGGCGGATGAAACGACGGACTTGGTTGGCTACCGCCCCAAAGCCTTCGACCAACAACCCCTCTGGAGTGATCCGAGGACGAGGAAGTCTTACAACCACTTCACCGATGATTTGACCGGGTCGCTCACTCATTACCAGTACCCGATCAGCCAAAGCAACAGCCTCTTCAATGGAGTGGGTTACCAACAATGCGGCTTGGATTTTATCATCCAAATGTAGATGCTCTACGAGTTGCCACATCTGTTCTCTGGTTAAGGAGTCGAGGTTGGCAAAAGGCTCATCCATGAGTAAGAGTTTTGGGTGAGTCACAAGTGATGTGGCCAAGCTGGCGCGTTGGCGCATACCACCTGATAGCGCGCGGGGTTTACAATTGGCAAAGTCTGTCAGCCCAATGGCTTCCAGGATGGTCGGTAAAGTGCCGTTATTTGCATTCCTGCCAAGAATTTCCAAACCCAACCTGATATTGGCTTGGGTTGTTCTCCAGGGCAGGAGACAAGACTCTTGGAAAACCATATCGACCTCGCCGTTGTGGCGTTCGATCGGCGATTTTCCAAAGAGGTCAATCCCGCCTTCTAAGTGAGCAGTCGGCACCATGCCAGGCACAATGCCGACTGTTGCACGCAAGAGGGTGGACTTTCCGCATCCAGATGGACCGATAAGGGCGACGATCTCATGCTCTTGCACTGTCAACGATACTTGCGAAAGAGCAATTAGATTACCGAACCGTACGGTCAGATCTTGAATCCCGAGTGCGTTCATTTCACCCTCCATATTTCATAGTAGAACATAGAACTACTTCAGATACGAGCTGTCGACGACGGTGCTGGCATCGAACTCGGTCTTGATCTGGTCCTTCTCGGCGAGAAGGTTGATCATATCCTGAACCTTGCCCACATCGATGTACCCAACACCGAATTTGGCGGTGTCTTCGTTGGTAACGAGTCTGTTCTGAATCGGGATACGCCAGGTGGCGTGAGCCAGATCCATCCCCGGTACCGCACCAGAAATCTGTACCGCTTCGTCAGGATGATCGAGGGTATATTGCAACCCTTTCATCGAGGCTTGAACGAAGCCACGAACGATCTCCGGGTTTTTCCTGGCCCAGGCGCCGTTCACCACGATGACATCAGCATAGTGAAACGGCAGATACTTGCTCGCCAGAAAGAACTGGAAGTCCACTCCGAGCTTCAACCCCTGTTGCTCGAGACCGAACACCTGGTTGGTCGCCCAACCACAATAAAAATCGCAACGGTTGGCGCCGGTGGCCAGAAGGCAATCAGGTGTCCAACCAGCCGGCACGACGGTAAAGTCCTCGCCAGCAACTAGGGCACCGGTGACGCATTGCTTTCCGAGTGCATCTACATACCATGTCGCCTCCGTTTGCATGGAGACGACCTTGCCCTTAAAGTCACAGAGCCCGGTGGCCTGGGGGGCGTACTTGGTAAGAGCAATGAAACCGCCCGGCTCTTCTTGAGTCAGGGCAGCCACTGCTACCACATCAATACCCTCCGACTTGGCCTTGACGACCAAGCTCATTGCCGCCGGCACACCGATCCGAATACTGTCATCGAAACCCATGATGGCAACCAGAGGATCGAACCCGGTGGAGCCACCGCCAGAGATCAAGTTGACATCGAGGCCTGCCTCGGCATAGAACCCCTTGGCTTGAGCCACCTGTAGCGCCACGAACTCGTCATTGTTTACCCACCCTAGCGGGACATTGAGATGCACGAGCTTGATTACAGGAACTGGTTGTGCAGTGACCACGACCACCTTCTCAACGATCTTTTCCACCACTTGTGGGGTGGCAGGACTCGCGCACGAACTCATGAGCACGAGAAGGGATAAGCCGAACAACACAGCGATCTTTGAGCGAGACATGGAAAACCTCCTAAAACTGAACTGAAAGTGGAATTGTCTTTCCACAAAGTAATTGTGGAGCCACGCTTAAGCGATAGCAAAATAGCCAACTCAAAAGAGATGAGCATTTTGCTACCGCTTAATTAATGAGATATTCAGTTTTTAAAGTGCTAGAGACTAAAAAACCACCCTCGGTAAAAACCCAAAAACAGGTGGTCATTAATTTTGCCAATTTATAGTTAAGCATCTGCTTTTTCCCTCGGCGAGGGATATTGTAATGTAATCCTAACAACCTTACATTAAATTATTAAACTAGCCAAGTCAACTAGTTTCTATAACAAGATTAGAGAAAAAATACTAAAATGTTTCGCGAAGCGAAAGCGTTACAAACTTATTTAAGATTTTAAAAGGGGAAGTTTTGCTAAATAAATAAAGTTTGGAATATCTAACATCTCATCATCGCCTTGTTTAAATATTGAGACTACACAAACAACTTTGGTATTGAGGGTTTTTAAAAGGGCAATTATGGCATGGGTGGTTTTACCACTTGAGACCACATCATCTACAATAATAACCTTTTTACCTTTTAACAATTCGGCATCTCGCCCATCCAGAACCAATTTATCCTTACCAAAGGACATAACTGGTTTTACCATATAGCCCATAATATTCTTTCTAAAGATAATGTAGTTTTTAGATTTTGTAATTGTAGCCAACTGATGAATCAGCGGGACAACCTTAACTTCGGGGCCAACCAACATGTCATAATCTAAGTTTTTAATTTTTTTGGCAATTTCTTTTGCCGAAACATTTACCAACTCCACATCTCCAAGAAGGTTTACGGAGGCGATTTTTAATTTTGGAGAAATAGCAACAAGAGGAAGTTCTCTTTTTATTCCGAGCAGGTCTAGCGGGTAATAAACGAGTTTGTTTCTGTCAAAATAATCCATTGGGAAAAGTTTAGGGTAAATATCTAAAAACTACAATAGATTCCCGATGTAGAGTACAATTATTTAATGACTTGGTTAATTTATGCTTTGCTTTCTGCTGTTTTTGCCGCATTTACCACAATATTTGCCAAAATTGGGGTTAAAGGAGTTGATTCCAACCTTGCCACCGCCATAAGAACGGTGGTAATTTTGTTTTTTGCTTGGGGTATTGTGTTCTGACAAGGCACTTATAAACAGATGTCGTCTTTATCCCGCTTCTCTTTGGCGTTTTTAGTTCTTTCGGCAATTGCCACAGGATTATCTTGGATTTTTTACTTTAGAGCCTTACAACTAGGAAAAGCCTCTCAAGTTGCGCCAATAGATAAACTAAGCCTTATATTTACTATTTTACTTGCAACCTTTATTTTAAAAGAAAAAGTCACCCTAACAATTGCTTTAGGTGGCGCATTAATGGCAATAGGAGCGGTGCTTGTTGTTTTATAATATGAAAAACATTATCGAGGTCAAAAATTTAGTCAAAAAATACGGAAATTTTACCGCCGTTGACGATATCTCTTTTACAGTAGAAAAGGGAGAGATATTTGCCTTTTTAGGACCTAATGGAGCGGGAAAGTCCACCACAATAAAAATGCTTACTACACTACTTTCACCGACTTCGGGAAAGATGCTTCTAAATGGGTTTGATCCAACCCAAAACCCCGACGAGACAAGAAAATCTTTTGGAATAGTCTTTCAGGACCCCAGTTTAGATGATGAGCTAACCGCCTACGAGAACATGGACTTTCATGGCGCTTTATACAAAGTACCCAAGGATTTAAGACAACAAAGAATTAAAGAGCTTCTTACTATTGTGGAGCTTTGGGTACGAAAAGACAACCTTGTTAAAACCTTTTCCGGTGGCATGAAAAGAAGGCTAGAAATAGCCAGGGGATTGCTTCATCGCCCTAAAATATTTATTTTAGATGAACCAACGCTGGGACTTGATCCGCAAACCCGAAACCAAATTTGGAATTATATAAAAAACTTAAATGTGTCCGAGGGAATCACCGTATTTTTTACCACTCACTATATGGAAGAAGCCGAAAAAATGGCCAAGGAAATAGCTATAATTGACCACGGAAAAATTGTGGGACACGGATCTTTGGAGAAATTAAAAAAAGAAACTCAAGCAACAAGTTTGGAAGAGGCGTTTCTTAAGCTAACAGGAAATGTTATTCGAGAGGAAGAGGCTAATCATCTAGATCATTTAAGAAACCGCAGAAGGCTGTTTCATCGTTAAATACTATGGTAATTTATACATTATGGTTGCGCCAAATAAAAAGATACGCCCGTTCTCGATCAAGAATTATCGGGGCTTTGGGACAGCCGGCACTTTTTATGGTAGCTTTGGGGTTTGGATTTGGTCCAGTTTTTGCCAAAGCTGGAGCGGGAAATTATCTGCAATTTTTGGTCCCGGGAGTTATTTCCCAATCGGTGCTTTTTACTTCGCTTTTTAGCGGAATTGAGGTTATTTGGGACAAGCAGTTTGGCTTTTTAAAAGAAACGCTGGTTGCTCCAGTTTCCCGTTTAGAAATTATTATTGGCAGAACCTTGGGAGGGGCAACCGTCGCCACATTTCAGGGTCTTTTGGTATTTATAATAGCCTTATTGATTGGTTTTAAGGTATCAAATTGGCTTATGTTACCGTTGGCTCTGGTTTTTATTTTTCTCATAGCTCTAACTTTTACAGCACTTGGGACCGCTATTGCTTCTAAATTAGAGGATATGCAGGGATTCCAACTTATTATGAATTTTCTTGTTATGCCAATGTTTTTCCTGTCGGGAGCTTTGTTTCCTTTAAACAATCTTCCAAAAGCGGTAGATGTGATAACTCGAATAAACCCGCTAACTTACGGGGTAGATGGGTTACGCGCGGCCCTTACTGGAACCTCTCATTTTGGGATTTTGCCAGATTTTGCAGTTCTTTCTTTGCTTTGCGCGCTTTTTCTAACGGTTGGAAGCTGGTTGTTTTCTAAAACGCAAATCTAACCCTAAAGAACAATCAAAGAGCCACAGCGCTGTATGCATTACAGTTTCTAGACTATATGATGGAGGGTTTTAAAGTTGATAACGAATTTATAAAAAATTCTCTTACGCAAATTTCCTTATCGATCAAGTCCTAAGATATAACACCAGAAAAAAGAATTGCAAAAGTTACAACCGTAAGCCCCGCAAAGACGGCGACTGTTTGTAAAAACATATTGACGGCCTGTTTCTTTTTACCGTCAAAATAGAGTGTTGCGGGCAAGTAACCAAACAAATAACCCATAACAGCGGTTGACAATGTAAAAAGAGAAATAAAAGCAATTGGAGCAACAAAGGAATTGGGTCGAGACATGCTTTTTGACCCAAAATTCATAATACAGGCGATTAATACAATATACAAAAACGCCAATGCTCCATTTAGAAATGGGTGGTTACAAAGATCTCGAAAGAAAATTACTGGCACAAAAAATGAGGGCTTCGGGATATTCCTACAGAGAAATTAGAGAGAAGATTGTAGTTTCTAAAGGTACTCTTAGCGTGTGGTGTAGGGATATAGCTTTAACCGAAGAGCAAGCTTTACGATTGTCAAAAAAGAAATTATTAGGAGCAGAAAGAGGTAGAATAATCGGTGCAAAAAGGCAACAGGCAAGAAGAATAAAGCAAATCGAGGATTTGCGCCAAATTGGAAAGAATCAAGTAGGAAAACTTACAAAAAGAGATCGGTTTGTAATTGGGGTAGCACTTTATTGTGCAGAAGGTACCAAAGGTGATAAGTCCATAGGATTTGCAAACACTGATCCCAAAGTAATTAGCTTTATGGCAGGGTGGTTTAGAGAGTTTTGTGATATGGATGATAAAAAACTAAAGGGGGCTATATGGATTCACGATAATTTAGACGAAAATAAAGCTAAGGAATTTTGGTCGAAAATATCTGGGATACCAGTAGAAAGATTTCACAAAACCTACAAGGTAAAACCTAAAAACAATAGTAATAAGATAAGAAAAAATATACACAGTTACGGAGTCTTTTCTATTAGAGTTGGCAACGCTAAAGTAAAAAGGTTATTAAATGGGTGGATGGCTGGGATTTTTGATAGTTTTGTGGTATAAGATATAATGTATTCCGCGGTGGCGCAACGGTAGCGCGGCTCGCTGTTAACGAGATGGTTCCTGGTTCAAATCCAGGCCGCGGAGCCAGTTGGTACTTAATATAACCAAAGCACATAAAAAACAACTCTTTACAAATTAACGCAGATTTGTAACAATATATTTACACCATGAAAAAGAGACTTCTGTATTACGAATTAATAAAACATCTCAATCATAAAAACGCACTTCTTATTACTGGTATGCGACAAGTCGGAAAGACAACTCTAATGCGCCAGATATACGAAGAAGTAAAAGAGCCAAAATTGTGGTTTGATTTTGGTAACCCACTCGATCAGAAAATATTTGAAGACGAAGATTACAGAGTAATCTATAAAAGACTTACTGACATGGGAAAAAAGGCTAGTAATTTATCTGTGTTTATTGACGAAATTCAAAATTTCCCTGAGATAACTAAAGTTATTAAGTATCTAATCGACCATTATAGTGTTAAATTCTATCTAACAGGTTCTTCCAACTATTACTTAAAAACCCTATTTCCCGAGTCTTTATCTGGTCGTAAATTCTTGTACGAACTTCCTCCATTAAGCTTCCAAGAATATCTCTACTTTAGAGATGTTGTTTCTCTAAAGGAAATTCTAAATCTTACTTTACAAGATGCGCCAAGTAAAAATAGTATTTTTACTCATAAAGCGCGTGTTGCAGAATATGATGATTTTCTCACATACGGTGGCTTTCCTGAAGTGGTAACAACAGAGGATAAAAATATGAAGGTGATGGTTCTCAAAAATATCTTCGCATCGTTTTTTGAAAAAAATATTAAAATATTATCAGACTACACAGATATTCGAGAACTTCGAGATATGATTTTACTTCTGGTTCCCCGAGTTGGGTCAATGCTTGATGTAACCCGTTTATCCAGTGAGCTCTCTATTGATAGAGTAAAGATATATCGTTTTCTTGAATTTTTGCAGGGGACATTTTTTATTCGGCTTTTGCCAAGATTTAGCAATAGTATTGATAGAGCCGTAGCAGGAGGTAAAAAGGTCTTCTTTACGGACACTGGACTTTTGAATGTGATTGGAAAAGTGAGCGAAGCACAGGTATTTGAGAATGCTGTTATAAACCAACTTTCGGGCTACAATAAAATCAGTTTCTATAATAAACGCAATACCGCCGAGATTGACGCTATTTTAGATAAACATATTGCTTTCGAGATAAAACTTACTGGAACAGTGCGGGATTTTTCCAAACTCTCCACTTTATCTTTAGAACTTGGAATATCTCAAAATTATGTCGTCTCAAAAAGATTTCTGGAAAAACCAGGGTTTTTATCACCAGTTGTTCTTTAGTAAGGCAGTTTCTTGTTATTAGGTCTTTAGAAAGGGGTTCCAACATCGTTCGTCCTCCTTATAATGAATATTCTTTATCAGAAGCTTACCGAAATCTTTGTTCCCAAAAAACCTTGGTTTAACACTAAACCTTCGGCAATTGCATACGTGTACTTAAACCCAAGGGGTACTTGATGTATTTTGGGTTCAGTAAAAACCATCCGGGATACAAAGCAAACATCGCTAAAGATCCAAACTATAATAACCTAGGTTGCCGCAGCATTGAAGATGTTAAAAAACAATATGGAAAATATTTTGACATAGTAAAGGTGGAAACTAATCGGTGGAAAGGCGGAAAGTACGGGCATCATGAAGGTTTGATTATTGCGATGAGAAAGAAATAAACTGTATGTGGAGCTAGATTGCAGAAAATTTGTCTTTTATAATCTAACCTGGATAGCTTCCTTGGAATATCTCCGTTAAGTTCAAAAGAGCCTCTTTTATTGGTATAGCTATAACACCATTTATATTTAATATCTTATCTCCTCCGTAAAAGACAAACGACTTTACCATAGGATAATCGGTTTTAAATGTTAACAACCCAGTAATATCACTTTTTAAAATATTATCTTTTCTTTTAACCTCTATTGCAATTAATTTGTCTTCCCCGTAAAGCACAAAATCTACCTCGACACCACTTTTTGTTCTCCAGTAACTAATTTCGTATTTTGAGCCTAGATAAGAGTTGGTAGCCACAATTTCCTGGAGAACAAGGCTTTCGTAAAGTATGCCTTCTCCATTTTCTCTCCTATCCAAAAACCCCTTTGGCTTTATTGTGGAATAAACTCCGACATCAAAGTAATAAAACTTGCTTTGAGATACCAGTTTTCTTTTTACTCTTTTTTTAAAAACTGGAAGTTCGTAAGCAATTAGTAAATCATACAAAATTCTAAAGTAGGATTCAGCAACCTTTCTGTTTATAGATGATTCTCTTGCTACTTCTGACACATTTAGTTGTTGCCCTTGAGAAAAACTTGCAATTTCTAGGAAACGCGAAAAATTGGCTAAGTTTCTAGTTAAACCCTCCTGTAAAACTTCTTCCTCTAGGTAAATCTGTACATAGCTCTCCAGATACTTAGCTGGATCGATATTTTTATTAGGGTCGTAAATAGTTGGCAATAGACCGTCTTTTAAAATCCTATCTAAAGATACATCTTTCCCTATCTCCGAAAGAGTTAGTGGAAATAGATTGTATTTTAATGCCCTACCTGCAAGTAAATTGGCTTGCGTTTCTTTAAGTTTTCTAGCACTCGATCCAGTAAGTACAAAGTTTATCTTTTCGTTTTCGATTAGGCGGTGAACTTCGTTTAATAGATTTGGAACTCTTTGTATTTCGTCAATAACTACAGGAAGATTCTTGTTTAATGTTGCGTATTCCCTTAATCTCTCTGGTTTTGCTAGTAGCTGTCGGTATGTATCGGATTCTAGTAAGTCTATGTACACAGATTTAGGATAACGCTCCTTTATAAGATAAGATTTTCCAGTACCGCGTGGTCCGAAAAGAAAAAAGCTTGTATTTTGAGGCAAGATTATTTGTCTTTTTATCATGTTAGGTACAGTGTAACCCACCGAACCACAATGTCAAGCGTTTATGGAGTTGGAAACTCCATATTGACGGAATATATGGAGACTGCACCCATTCTTCTCCACGACCCTGGGTCGGAACAAGCCACAAGGCGCATAGTATTTTTAGCCCTTTAATACGAACTATTTCTTCATTTACTAATAATATATAATTATCAACTAGGATCCCCCACCTCTGAAGTGGAAGAAATATTTTTTTGGTTTGACAAAGAACAACTCCCTTGATAATATGAATACATATTCATTACAAATTTGAAAGGGGTGATATAAAAATATGCCAGCATTAGATAAAACAGGTCCGCAAGGACAAGGTCCAATGACCGGAATGAGATTTGGCAGATGCCGTGGATACGGCAGAGGGTTAGGTAGATACTTTGGATGGAATGTTCCTCAAACAAAAGAGGAGAAGGTTGAGGATATTAAAGCATACCGTAAAGCCCTGCAAGAAGAAATAGAAGAAACCGAAAAAGAACTTGCTAATTTGCAAAAGCAGGATTAACAATATGTCCAGACCAAAAAAACCCCGCTGTTTGCGGTTTAAACCAACCGTTTACTACTTTAAACCTCAAGGGATTCCTTTACGGGTTCTTGAGGAAGTAGTTTTGTTGCCTGATGAGTTAGAGGCCTTAAAACTACATGAGATTGACGGATTAGAGCAGATGAAAGCTTCGGAAAAAATGAAAATCTCCCAGCCAACCTTTGCTAGACTATTAGGCAGTGCCAGTAAAAAGATTGCCCAGGCAATTATTCAAGGAAAAGCCATAAAAATAGAGGGTACGCTTTAAATGATACAATTTGGTCATGAAAAACAAGAAAAAACGAGTTGTTAAACTTTTACCATTGTTACTTGTAGGAGTGCTTGGTGTTTTTTTGCTCTTAAGTCCTGCCGTTAAAATTAGTGGCAATAGGTTCGTCCTAACGAAAGAAGAGACGAATCTTAATCAAACGACCCCTTTAAAAGATATTGTTAATACCGCCTTGGAAGGAGCAACTGGAACATATGGGATAGTTATCCAGAATCTTAAAACCGGCGAAACTTACTATTCTAACGAACAGATTGTTTTTGACGCTGGAAGCTTGTATAAACTCTGGGTTATGGCAACAGCTTACCAGCAAATTAAAAATGGACAGTTACAAGAAAACCAGGTTTTAAGTCAGGATGCGACTGTACTAAATCAAGAATTTAATATTGATGCAAATTCTGCCGAACAAACCGAAGGGGAAGTTACCTTTACAGTCGCTGATGCCTTAACCCAAATGATTACCGTTTCGGACAATTACACGGCGCTACTTTTAACCGAAAAAGTGGGTTTATCCGCTGTTGCCACATTTTTAAAAGAAAATGGTCTTACCAAATCAAATTTGGGATCATACAACACTCCCCCTACAACCACACCCTACGATACGGCTCTCTTTTTTAAAAAACTCTATCAAAGCGAACTTGCCAATCAGCAAAACACTCAAGAAATGCTTAATCTTTTGGCAAACCAGCAATTAAATAATGGGTTGCCAAAATATTTACCCCCCACAGTAAAAGTTGCCCATAAAACAGGAGAGATTGACTCTTTTAAGCATGATGCTGGAATAGTTTTTACGGATAACGGAAATTATATTCTAGTGGTAATGTCGCAAAGCGACTCCCCGCCAGATGCCATGGAAAGAATCGCTTTAATTTCTAAGGGAGTTTTTGACTACAACCAAAAACCGCGGTAAAAACCGCGGCTTTTGCGTCTCAAATCGCGCGATTTGAGTTTATGGTGAAACAACAGGATTGGTCATTGGAATACTGATTGTAGCATTAAAGATATCAATTCCAAACAAGCTATTCAGCAAAGTTGCTATAGCGTAAGATGCGGCAATAATAATGATTCCAATTAAAGCGTTGGTAATCATGTCTCTGGCGCCTTGCGCCTGCAATTTGTCGCCTCCGCTGGTAATGTAGCGAATCCCACCCATAATCAAAAAGACCAGCATCAGGATTCCGCCCAAGGCAAACAGTATTCTGATGGCAAAGCTAAAAAAGCTTCCAAACGACCTTTGCGAACCAGTTGGAAAAGTTCCTGTTTGTATGGACAAATCCACACCAGCCGCAAACACACCTTTGACCAAAGACAAGGCGGTTGCTGTGGCAAGCGACACCGATCCGAGTATTTTTTTGAAGTTCATAGTAATTTACTCACCTCCCAAGTTAAACTTTAATCATTGTAACTAACAACTAATCTCTTTGCAAGCATTCGGAACTACAAGCATTGTCCACAATCACAAGATTTAGAACTCACGCCTTGATCATGAGGAACACAGACATCACCCCAATCACCAACCGGAAAATCGACAAGAGTTTTTGCTGGATCTGTTTCTCCCGGAACTTGACAAGCATTTAAGATCCATTTGTTGTGACTTCCCGAATCCCATCCACCAGAAGCATTGCTTAATCTAAAGCACTTAGATTTTTGTTTGGGATCAGAAACTAAATCGCAACCAAAAGTCCAGCCTCCAAAACAACGGTTATTGCCAGTTCTACCATCAAATGGACAATTATCTGGTGCGCAACCACTTGGGATTGCGCCAACTCCAGGGGGACTGGTGTACCCACCCCCACTCCCTGTCCAACTAACAACTCCACCAAAAGTCGGCGCGCCCAGGGTCCTATTTAAAAACCACGCCACAGTGTAAACCGAAGCTAAAATCAAAACCCCCACAATTGCCGCGGTAATATTTTTCTTTGCCCCATCCACCGCTTTAACATCTCCCCCGCTAGTGATATATCGTATTGCGCCAACTAAAAACAAAATCACAAAGGCTACGCCCCCAACCACAAAAAGCGTCCGAATGGCGATTTCTATCAGCCCTTTAAAGTTTTCCGGTTGCCAGGAGCTGGTATCTACTGTCCCGCCAGAAACGGCGGCGTAAACTGGGGCGATCAATTGAGTTAAATCAAGCATCTTAAGTTCCTCCAACTCCAATAAAATCAGAAAAAGCCGGAAAACTAATATTAAAGATATTTAAGCCAAAAATACTTTCTAAAATTTTAGCGATGGGAATGGTAGAAGCCAAAATTATAATGCCAATAATAGCGTCGGTCATAATTTTTTTAGCTTTAGAAAGCGCTTTATCGTCGCCGACGCTGGTAATGTACATGAGTCCCCCATAAACTAAAATTACGGTCATGGCAACACCACCGATAATGTACATGGTGCGCAGAGCAATCGAAACATAGTTAGCAAAACCCGAGGCGGTTTGCACCGACGATCCGGAGGGAAGAGCGGGGTTTGTAATAACAGCTAATTTCATAATTAGGAATACCAGGGCAGGGCTTTAATATCTAATCCAAAAATCTTTAATAAAATTGTCGCAATGGTCATGCTGGCAACAACTATAATCAGTCCAATCACCGCATCCGTGATCATGCCTTTAGCTTTGGTCGCCGCCTTTTCGTCCCCCCCTGCTGTCATATAGGTAAACGCCCCCATCGCCAAGTAGAGCAACAAGGCAACACCAGCAATAATTGTTATCGTTCCAATAATAACACTGATGATAGACTCTATGTTCCCAGTATATGTATTACTACCAGTTTGCGGAACTGCGTTAGGTATAGCGTTGTTTTTTACATCCCCTAGGCTAAATGTTAGAAATTTTTTCTCCATAATTGATTACAAATTATCAAATTCTGTAAAGTAGCATCCATTCGCATCATACGCGCCCAACATTCCTATTTTCGGAGGCTGGGCTCCAGCACCTGGAATAATAGGTACCACAAGTGCTGTCACTGCTACAACTGGAAATGCAGATTTAGAAAAACTTAAAGATATGACATCCTCACCAACCGTCTTTGTCCAGTGTGATTTGTAAAAGTCTACACCAGCAGAGTGCAGATATATATCATAAGAGGCAACTGTGGTAGACGGGTTCGCTGGAGTCATAGTAATATTTACACATACAAGGGAGGTATTGCTTGCGGTATTAATGGCAGGTTTTAGAATATCTTGCATTCCAAGTCTTAAAGCCACATAACCAGAAATAAAATATGAAGATACCACAAGAAGAAACCCCAATAGCGCGTTGCTAAGTGTTTTTCTAGCCTTGGCAAGCTCCTTTTCGTCCCCCGCACTTGTGGCGTAGCTTAAACCCCCCATGGCAAGGTTAACTAAAAAGTACAGCCCAGCAACAACAGTTATTACCGTAATAATCACCGAAACAAATTGCCCAGTTTTTATGGCGCTACCAAAGTACCCAACTGGATTTAAATTCCCATAATTAGTAGTCATAATATTTTAAAGTCCTTCAAATGTAAAAGTAGTAAGCGCTATCCCAAAGATATTCTCTAATAGGTTAACGATCAAAAATGTTACTGCCATAATTACAAAGCCTATCACGCCATTAGTCATAGTCTTTTTGGCCTTATCCAACTGCTTCTCATCCCCAGCGCTGGATAGGTAAGTAAACGCCCCCATAATAAAAGTCACCAGAAAGGCAAGTCCCGAGATGACAAATGCAGCAGAAATTATATACTGCACCGTTTGACCAAAAATTGACTCGGCGGGCTGGGTAGCGCCGGAACTCTGGCTAGGAAGCACCCCACCAATATATTTATCCGGTTTAAATTCTGTTATCGCCAATAAGTTTTTTGTCATATTTTATGGACCTATAAATGTTGGTTTTAAAATATTCGGTAATCCAAAAATTGTACCAATAATTCTAACAATCCAATAAGACATAGCTATAATAACAAACCCAATAACGGCGTTAGTCATCTGTTGTTTGGCTCTAGTTAAAACCTTTTCGTCTCCCGCACTCGTCATGTAAGTTATTGCTCCCATTATCAACATTCCCAATAGTATCAGCCCCGCAACAACTCCCGCAGCAATAACCACATAACTTATTGTCTCAACAAACAAATTCGCACTACCTCCAAGGGCGGCATCTTTTTGAGAGCCTGGGATCACTCCGAAAATACCATCAGCGGGTTTAGTTTTATCAAAAAGATCAAATGTTCTTGCAAGTAAAATATTCATATATCAAGGACCTGTAAATGACGGTTGTAAAATATTAATTCCAAAAATTACACTAATTATTTTTACCACCCACCACGCCATAAAAACAATCACCAGCCCAATGAGTCCTGCGGTTATTTGTTGCTTAGCTTTAGTTAGCTGTTTTTCGTCTCCACTACTCATCATGTACGCAATTCCACCCAAAATCAGCATCACAAAAAATATTAGCCCCACAACAACACCCACCGCCAAGGTAACATTGTTAATCAGATCCCGCAAACCAGTTCCCGTTAAACTGTATCCGCCAACAATTTTGTTTCGAGCAATGTTTATATACCCCAACGAAGACACACAGACTCCCTTTTCGGAGGCAGGAAGAGCATTGTTAAAACCTGGAGCCATCCTGGCACCGACAGGAGCAGCAACATTTAGCTGACAAATAATTCCTACCATACAGATTCTCTCCCCGACTCCGCCAATAACAACTGTATCCTGTTGACATTGACTATCTGTATTGCACAAAACATCATATCTTTGACCAGTACTATCCTCGCAATAGGCCAGAACGCTTCGGGACACAAAAATTAAACCCAAAAAGACTCCAAGGAGAACCGCAATCAACCTAGCAGAATAATTATTTGTAGACATTTATCCTATGGAAAACAATTTAATCCCCAAAACAATTTCTAAAATTTTAATCACAAACAAACTTCCAAATACTATAGCAAAACCAATCACCGCGGCGGTGAGGGTGTTTTTGGCTTTGTTAATAGCCTTGTCATCGCCCCCTGCCATCATATAATTAATCCCTCCCATTACCAATAGGAAAAAGAAAATCAGTCCCGCAACCATATAGATGTTGGGAATAAGGGTCGTGACAATAGATCCAATATCGCCGTACTGCGTGGGGTTAGAAATTGTATAAGCTAGGGCGTTATTAAAGAACATACATAAAGTCTACAATTAATAGCTAAAACTAGCAAGAAGTTTAAGCAAGCCACGGTACTTTGTATATGACGGCGGAAATTCCATGATGCGCCCACCGAATTGGCTTTTAAAATGGGTAAACCCCTGCCAACCTTTGGTAAATTTAGGATATCTGGGATCATAAATTCCTTCCAAGTCCAAATACTTAACTTTATCTTTTTTTAGTTTTTGACAAATCTCCAAGATTAACTTGTAAGGGGCGCCTGTGTCCTTACCCTCTTGAGTGGTACCTGCGTGCAGATAGTGTGCCGTATCACCAACCACACAAACAAACGCCCCTGAATAGGGATTATCCCAAATTTGGGATAATCCCTTATTCTTGTTGTCACACGAGGCTAACGCTATAAATGAGCTCTTATCCAGCGCCTGGCATTTGGGAATAAAATCCTTTTCAAATGAGGACACAAAAAACTTTCCCTTGGCGGATTCTTTATAGAGTTTATAAAATTCTTTTTGAGCTTGGGGGTTTGTGGTTTTAAAAAACTTGGTGAGAATGCCCGCTTTTTCGGCTTTTCTAATAGAATATCGGGCGTCTTTTGTGTAAGTGTTGGGAATGTTGTCACTCAAGTCTAAAATGATAGTGTGGGCAGGAACTGTGGGCCAGGTATCTTTTTTATAACCATACTTTGCAAGCAATCTTTCGTCATTAAACCCCAAATTAGGCTCTAGTTTAACAATAATTGCCCTTTCTTTTTGGGCAATTGTGGCAATTTGTTGGAGAATTTTTTCGTTTAGCTCCCGCGGTCTTTGGATTTTTATAATACTCCCCAATACTCCTAGCTTTTTTATCCTCAAATTATTGCCTTTTGTTTCTAAAGAGTCCCAGCCTAAAGCTTTTAAATACTCTCCCCAGTGTTTTGTTTGCCTTAGATCCATAGCTTTTTTAAATTGAGAAAAAACCAAAATAATCTATACACCCCATTAAATAGTCTATATATCGGTTTATTAATAACGAGATCGAAGGAGTCCATGTATTTAACCAACTCTCCCCCATATCCCAACTTAAATCTCGTAAACCCCCACCAGGGGTCTTTTTCATCGTTAGTTGCCCCCCACATATCAAACAGTTTACAACCTTTTTCTTTTCCAAATTTTATTGCCTCCCACATCATTAGGTTGGACGCCATAACCTCTTTGTGTTTTTCGGAAGAAGCTCCGTAAGGATAATACAAAACCCCTTGATAGCAGATTAGAATCCAAGCAACAAGTGGCTCGTTATTTAAATAAGCAATAAATAGATAGGCCAAACCTTCCTTTTGCAAGATCTCGAACATAGTTTTGTAATAAGAATCTGCGTGGACAAAAAAACCCTGCCTTTTTGCGGTTTTGCGATTGAGCTCTAAAAATGTATTTATGTCGTTCGATTTCTTGACTACAACGCCATTTTTTTGGGCAAGTCTGATGTTGTAACGGGTTTTGGATTTAAGATTTTTAAAAAGCGTTTCTTCGTTTGGAGTTAAATCTAAAAGAATATTGTACTTAGCAAAAGTATCTTTTGGCGCAGGTACAACATTATATCGGGTACTACCCGAATCGGGTAGTACCCGACTTTTTGCTGTATCATCAGCCAAAACAACATTAGGTGCATCAAAACGCACGGCTACCGCATTTTTTGATTCGGCAACTTTACCCACTTCCTCATAGTTAATATTCTTGAGATTGATCTTGGGAGCATATGCCAAGTAGTAAGGCAAAAGAGGTAATTTGTGGAGGGTAAATTGCACACCGCCCGCGGTGTACGCTGGCGTTCCCATTTGGGTCTTAAATTTTCCCCAAATTGGGGACTGCACCAAATGTTCTGGTAAATTTTCTAAATTCATAGTTTTTTGATTCCTAGATTCATTGTACCAAATACGAAACGCGCATGATCCCCTCATATTTCCTTATCTCATATGGGAGTATCCCAAATGGGATACTCCCAAATTAAAAAGGTTTAGCCAGTTCAGCAAAGAAAGATTTTCGGGGCGGAGGCTTGGATCTATCCCAACCTTTAACAGTTCTTCTAGCGTGAAAACCTGCTTGATTTTTTTCCGAGGATGTTTAAACCCCTTATGGAGAAACTGAGAGAATTCTTTTGTCCTGATATCAGGATATTTATTATGCGTGACGATTCGTAGAATCGCGGAGTCAACTCGTGGTGCTGGGCAAAACGCTCCCGGTGGGATTTTTCTTATAATTTTTGCTTCTCCAAATGTTGCCACAAGATTGGACAAATAACTGGCGTTGGGCGGTTTAGCGCAAATCTTTTTTGCCACTTCCCACTGCACAATTAAACAGATTAAGGTTGGCTTTTGTTTAAGTTCATAAATTTTGCCAATCAATGGCGAAGTAATACTATATGGAATCGACCCCACTATCTTTAAATTGCCTGCCCTGTGTAGCTCACCAACGGCGAGCGAAGTAGGGAAAATTTGTAAAATATCATCGTTAACGATCTCCACATTAGAATAATCTTTTAATGATTCCTTAAGTGCTTCCACAAGATCTCGATCAAACTCAACAGCAATTACCTTGCCTGCAACCTCGGCAAGCTCTCTAGTCACTGCCCCAGTTCCTGCTCCAACTTCCAGTACCACATCGTTTTTCGATAAATCACACGCCTGAATAAAGTCATTTAAGACTTTTGGCGACTTTAAAAAATTTTGCCCCAGGGACTTTTTTGGCTCTAAGAACATATCGCAATTGTACCCTAAAATTCCTGTTGACAATAATTATCACTCGTACTATATTAGTGCCAGTTGACATCTATTATGGAAAATCTAACACCGAGACAAATTGTTATTCTAAAAGCAATTATTGATGATCATATTGATTCGGCGAAGCCTGTTGGTTCTGAAGATTTAGTTTCCAAACACAATCTAAAAATTAGCCCTGCCACGGTTCGCAACGAAATGGCAGAATTGATGCGCAAGGGTTATCTAGAGGTTCCCCACACTTCGGCAGGAAGAACACCAACGCCTTTGGGCATAAGATATTACATTCAAAATCTGGTGGACGAAAAAGAAGTTCCGGTTTTGCAAGAAGTTGCCATAAAACAACGGGTTTGGCAGGAACGCTATGAGCAAGACAAATTTTTACGCCAAGTGGCTTTATCTCTTGCCGAAGCTTCGGGACTGCTTTCTATTGTTGATACCGATGATGGCAGAATGTACAGCGCTGGGACAGTAAATATCTTGGAGCATCCAGAATTTTTAGATATTGACGCGGCAAAATCTATTTTTGGAATTTTAGATGACTTCGAAGCATACCAAAGCGTATTTTCCAAAATGCGCCACGGGCAAGACATTACCGTAATTATTGGACCCGAAATGGAAATTCCCCATTTGGATCTGGCTGGAATGGTAACTGCTCGCTATAGTTGCGGAAGAACGCAGGGAAGGTTAAGCGTTGTAGGTCCTTACAGAATGCCTTACGCCAAAATTATTCCCGAGGTAAGATATTTAAAAAATTTAATCTGCGAGTTGGGAGGCAATTGGTAAGATGAAAACACACGAAGAAATGGAAAAGAGTGAGGTCTCCGAAATGGAGACAAATTGGAGAAGGGCTTTGGCGGATTACAAAAATTTAGAAAAGCGGGTGACAGAAGAAAAAACAGAATTTGCCAAATACGCCCTTTCTAATTTTTTAAGAGAGCTTTTACCTATACTAGATAATTTAGAAAAAGCGCAGGAGCATTTAAAAGACGAGGGATTGCAACTGGTAATTACCAATTTTAAAGAATTATTAAAGCAAGAAGGGGTAGAAACAATTGAGGCGGAGGGAGACAATTTTGACCCCAGACACCACGAGGCGGTAGAGCTGGCAAAAGGTGAGGAAAATAAAATTTTAAAAGTATTAGAAACTGGTTATAAACTCCGAAGCCGGATCCTACGACCGGCAAAAGTTATAGTTGGAAAAAAGTTTGCTTCTTCTGATTCTGTAAACAATCCGCAAGAAACAAACTCTAATTAATTTATGTCTAAAATACTAGGTATCGATCTTGGTACCACCAATTCTTGCATGGCAATTATGGAAAGTGGCACCCCTAAAGTAATTCCCAATAGTGAGGGTGGCAGAACCACCCCATCAATAGTGGATCCTATTCGCAATTTGGTCGGCGTTTCGGCAAAAAGACAGCAGGTGGTAAATCCCAAAAATACTGTCTACTCCGTAAAGCGTTTAATGGGTCGCAGATTTAATGATCCGGCTGTGCAAAAAGCCATTAAAAGCCTTCCCTACACAGTAAAAGCTGATAAAAACGGTCTGGCGGTCTTAGAAATTGAAGGCAAGGAGTTTACTCCCCAGCAAATTTCCGCATCAATTCTTGCCAAACTAAAGGCTGATGCCGAGGCATACATTGGACAACCTATCACCGAAGCGGTTATTACTGTTCCCGCCTACTTTGACGATAGTCAAAGACAAGCCACCAAAGAGGCAGGCCTTATTGCTGGCTTTGATGTAAAAAGGATTATTAACGAACCCACCGCCGCTTCCCTTGCTTATGGGCTAGATAAAAAGAAAAACGAGCAAATAGCGATTTACGATTTAGGCGGGGGCACTTTTGACATCTCCATTCTAGAGATAGGTGATGGCGTTTTTGAGGTTAAAAGCACCAATGGGGACACTTACCTCGGCGGAGACGATTTTGACAATAAAATTATTGAGTGGTTGCTTGCGGAGTTTAAAAAAGAAAACGGGGTGGACATCTCCAATGACCGTCAAGCCATGCAACGCTTAAAGGACGCGGCAGAAAAAGCCAAAATAGAGCTTTCCAGCACGCAAGAAACCCAGGTTAGCGTTCCCTATATTACAGCTGACCAATCAGGACCAAAGCACTTAACAGTAATGCTGTCTCGTGCCAAGCTGGAACAGTTGACAGACGATCTCATTAAAAAGAGTGTCCCTCCTTGCGAGTCGGCGCTAAAAGACGCCAAATTCAAAATTGGCGATATTGATGAAGTTGTCCTTGTTGGCGGTATGACTAGAATGCCTAAGGTCGTCGAAACCGTAAAAACCCTTTTTGGCAAAGAGCCCCACAAAGGAGTCAATCCCGACGAGGTGGTGGCGGTAGGGGCGGCAATTCAAGGGGGCGTCTTAACCGGAGATGTCAAAGATGTCTTGTTGCTCGATGTAACTCCTTTAACATTGGGAATAGAGACACTGGGTGGGGTGGCAACGCCTTTAATTAAAAGGAACACCACCATACCCACCTCGGCTTCTCAAGTCTTTAGCACCGCCGCCGACAGCCAAACTTCGGTGGAGATAAATGTCTTGCAAGGAGAAAGAGAGATGGCGGGGGACAACAAATCTTTGGGTCGATTTATTTTAGATGGCATTCCGCCAGCGCCTCGGGGCGTTCCCCAAGTAGAGGTCAAATTTGACATTGACGCCAATGGCATTGTGGCCGTTTCGGCAAAAGACAAGGCATCGGGCAAAGAGCAAAAAATCACCGTCCAATCGGGAACGGGTTTATCCAAAGAAGATATCGAAAAAATGGTTGTTGATGCCGAAAAGAATAAAGAAGAGGATCAAAAAAAGAAAGAGGTAGCCGAAGCCCGAAATATTGCAGACAATATGGTTTACACCGCCGAAAAGTCTTTAAGAGATGCGGGAGATAAAGTACCAGAAGATGTTAAAAAATCGGTTGAAGAAAAAGCCAAGATTCTCAAAGACATTGTGGCGACTGGAACTCTTGATGAAATCAAAAACAAAACCCAGGAATTGTCGCTTGAATTGCAAAAAATCGGACAATCTATCTATGGGCAAGGTGAGCAAAAAACCCCCGAAGGTGGTCCGCAAGAAGATAATCCCACAGACAACAAACCGGAAGACGGTGAATCAAAACCAGACGAGCCGAAGGAGGGAGAGGTTGTTGAGTAATGAGCAAACGGGACTATTATGAAATACTTGGGATCTCTAAAAACGCCAGCGATGACGAAATCAAACGAGCTTATAAAAAACTTGCCAAAGAATATCACCCCGATGTAGCCAAAGATAAAAAACTCGCCGAGGAAAAGTTTAAAGAGATTAACGAAGCTTACCAGATATTATCTAATCCCGAAAAACACCGATCGTACGACCAATTTGGTCATGCTTCGACGGCTCAACAGGCGGGCTCAGCACGGGGAGGGGGCGCTTACGGCGGATCCTGGGGACCGTTTACTTATACTTATTCCTCTCAAGGATCAAACAACGGCTTTGATTTTGGTGGCGATTTTGACCCTTTTGATGTTTTTGAGCAAGTTTTTGGATCCCGAGGCTTTGGCACCAGAAGAGAAAAAAAGGGCAAAAGCCTGCAATATGAACTGGCAATCTCATTTGCCGAAGCAATTCATGGTTGTCAAAAACAAATTGTCATTCGCGGAAAACCCCTAAAGATAAAAATTCCCGCGGGGGTGGCAAGCGGTTCGCAAATTAAATACTCTGGAGAAGGAGAACCCGCCCCTCAAGGAGGAATCCCTGGTGATTTGTTTATCGTCATTAAAGTACAGACTCACACAAGCATTCAGCGAGATGAGTCATCTAACGCTTATTCTCTTGCCCAAATTTCCTACCCCCAAGCTGTTTTGGGAGACAATATCGAGATTGAATCAATTGACCCAAATTCCCCATCTGGCACCAAAAAAATTAAACTTAAAATTCCCGCGGGAACGCAACACGGAACCACCTTTAGAATTAGAGGACAAGGTTTTCCCAATGTAAGGGGTAGTCATCGTGGCGACCATTTTGTCCAGGTAGCGCTTGTTGTCCCCAGCCGGATCTCCTATAATCAAAAAAAGATTCTCGAGGAATTAAATAAATCTTAAACTTGCCCCCATAGCTTAATGGATAGAGCATTGCGTTGCGGACGCAAAGGTTAGAGGTTCGAGTCCTCTTGGGGGCACCATGTACAAATTTTTGTGATAACACAAAAATTTAACGTGGCACAGCCATTAGAAGCTGGCGGAGGGGGAGAGATTTGAACTCTCGTGAGACTTTCGCCCCGCATGGTTTTCGAAACCAGCCGGTTAAACCGCTCCCGCACCCCTCCTCTACATTTGGTGTTATGTGATGGTCTGGTAGATTTTACCATGTTTGTATCTTCGAAGAATCTCGCAGCTTGACACGCTTCCATAAACCACCTAATATTGGTGGTATATGGAAGCGTACTTGCAGATCGATAAACTCTTGGAAACAAAAAAAACCTTTTTTAATACTAGAGATATTGCTGTTATTCTTAAAATTGAGAATGCGAGATCTCTGGAGAATACTATCAGTAGTCTTATCGGCTCTGGTCTGTTTGTCCAATTAGAAAGAGGAAAATATTATTTAAAACAAAACGCCCCCTCGGATTTTGCTACTAGTAGCTACTTGTATAATCCATCCTATATTTCCTTGGAATCGGCTTTAAATTACTACGGAATCTTAAGCCAATTCCCTTTTGAAATTACTGCTATCACAACAAAGAAAACTTGTGTTAAAAACATTAACGATAAAATATTTAGTTATTCACAAATAAAAAAGGAGCTTTTAACTGGTTACGAATCAAAAAACAACTTCTTAATTGCCTACCCCGAAAAAGCTTTATTTGACTATTTTTACTTCGTTACCAAGTCTTTTAGGACAGAAAATTACCTTAGTGAGATGGACTTATCGCAATTATCAAAAGAAAAGATCAGATTGTATTTACCTTTAGTCTCTGCTAATAGCAAAAGTGGAATCGCGGTGTTAATTGATAAATATTTATGATTTCTCTAGATCAAATAAAAGAGTTGGCAAGTAAAAACAAAATTGACGAAAGTGTTATTGCTCGGGAGTTTATTCAAATACTTTTCTTAAACGAACTTTACTCATATAAATTTTCTAGAGATATCTATTTTAAAGGTGGTACTGCAATTAGGTTGTTATATGGAGGAAGTCGTTTCTCGGAAGATTTAGATTTTACTGCAAATTTAGATCTCCCCGTTTTTGAAAGCGAGATTTTAAAAGTTTTTTCTGATGTAGAGAGTAAATACCCCATTAAATGCAAAGCCAAAAAAGCTTTGGTTGGTAAGTCATATCTTTTGACCACAACTATCTTGGGATTTAAAACACCAGTATATGTAAAACTGGATTTTTCCTTTAGAGAAAGCGTAATCGAGCCACAAAATAGAATTATGGAAACTGTCTATCCCATAATCGTTAAAAATTACATTAACTCGTTAAGCATTAATGAAATTATTGCTGAGAAGGTTAGGGCAATCTTAACTCGCAAAAAAATGCGGGATCTTTATGATTTATGGGTTTTAATAGAACTAGGTGGAAAAATTGATTTTAACCTAATTGACAAAAAGCTTGCCTACTATAGAGAGAAATTCAATAAAAAGGAGTTTATTGAGAGACTTACAGCCTTTAACGAAAAGGAATTTATTCAGGACTTAAAACCCTTTATTAGAATAAATGAGAGAGAAAATCTTGCTAAATTATTTATCTATATTACCGACTACATAAAAAAGAAATTCTCTTAATAGACATGGATAATACTAAACAGATGCTCGAACAACTTGGTGCAAAACCTTCTATAAGCAAAGAAGGCAAAATTTGACTTTAAAACCCTAAGATAATATATTTAACATATTACTAGAAGTTAAAAAACATATGAATAAAAAAACTCTCGTTATTGTTCTAATACTTGCTGTTATTACCGCCATTCCGGCTTTTATTTTTGTTACTGTAAAGAACACTGCTGTGGTGGCCATTAAAGGAGCGCCTTCATTAATCCAAGCTGTAAATAGTGGTTCAACGGGATATTCGCAAGAGAGTGGGGCTAAAATGATGATCGAAAGACCCACCACCTCCATTATGCCCCCATACATAACTCCTGATGCCGCGTTAGATGTAGTTAACCGAGTCTACGAAAAATATTCTAGCTTTAGCGTTGTGGTTGATAGTGTGGAAAAGTACACCTCCAACCTAACCAGCTATTTTTTGAGCATTGGCGGAAGGATATTATCTTCCAATCTTAATACTTCCGATAAAACAATTGTGGCTTCGCTAACCGTAAAAGTTCCTGTGGAAAAATTTGACGAGGCCAACATGCGGGTTAAGACGGACATCAAAAAAACCTATTATGAAAACATAAACTCCCTTGACGAAACAGGAGCCCTAAAACAGGCTAGCGATGAGTTAACCAGACTTAACGAGGAAAAGACCAAAAAGGAGTTAGAGCTCTTGGCAGCCAGAACCGATATCGAAAAGAAACAAATTGAATACGAAATACAAAGACTGGAATCTCAAATTGCTTCCGCCACATCTCAAGTAAACACAGTAGAAACCAAAACAAGTTATGCCACACTAAGCCTGGTAGTGGCAAATTCCGAAAAGTACTTTAATCCGAGTCAAACACCACAAAGACCGGATCTTTTGGAAACGCTCAAAGAAGCTGGAAATAAAATCCTAGATGTGCTGTACTTTGTGGCAGTTGCCTTTATCTGGGTTGCCGCATTTGCTTTAATGTGGCTTCCTATTGTCCTTATTGTTAAAGTACTCTTTTTTAGGGGAACAAAGAAGGTTGCTAAAAAGGATTAGAGCTAATCTTTAGCCAGGCAAAGGCAATAAATATACCTGCAACCGGCTCGTTTTAGAGCTTTTGAGGCGGAAAGCATGGTTGCTCCCGAGGTTCCCACATCATCCACCAAAACAATATCAGAATCTTTGAGAATCGAGGAAGTTTTGGGGTTGATACCAAAGGCATTTTTAACATTCTCCCGTCTTGCTTCTTTATCCAAACCAACTTGCGATTTAGTATTAACAATTCTTTGTAAAATATTGGTATGGCAGGAAACATTAAAGGCGTCAGCAATTCTGCTCGCAATATATGTTGCCTGATTAAAACCCCTCTTGGTATAACGGGATCTATGCAACGGAATGGGGATGACTATTGCTTTATCCCCAATTTCAAGCGCTGATTCCAAAACTGCCTCAACAAAGATATTTAAAAGCGGATCCAAAACCGCAAAAGCCCCGGAGTACTTAGTTTCCAAAATAGCATTTCTGATAACTCCCTTATAAACAAAAGGGCTGTAAAGGCGTTCAGGGGTGTAAATTGTGGCGCAATTTGGATGAGTAAAACCTTTAACGGAGGGCTTTTGACAAACAAGACAAACTTGGGTTGTTAGATACTCGATTTTTCCTTCGCAAGCGGAACATAAAAACGAACCGTCGATTTTGCAACCGACGCATTTTTTAGGAAAAACAAAGTCCAAAATCCAGTTGTATATGACTGTTAACCACTTATTAACAATGCCAAATATCCGCTTTATATAAGGGTGTTTGTGATGTGGTATCTTATAGTTGTTCATGGGGGGAGCTTATAGTTATTAGATGCTTGTTCATAAAAGCTTTTCCAGATCCTTGTTTTAGATACTTCTCTAATTGTAACGCTTGATATTTATCTGTAAGGGCTATGTAGGAAAGAAGCTTCCACGGTTTAAAATTTTCTGTAGATTTGTTCGCTCCAATATTATGTTCAAAGATTCTCTTTTTGAGATCCTCTGTATATCCAACATAAGTTTTATTTGGGTTGGATACACTCTGAATTATATATACATAGTACATGGACATAACAATAGCCCTACTACGCTCCTCGCTTAGTTCGGAGCTACGAAGGGCACTCATGCTTCAGCCTAAATTTTCTCATGGCTTCGCCGATTTGGAAAATTCCTTATATGTGGCTGCGCCATGCGAAACTTTAGTGAAGCATGGTGGAGATGGGGGGAGTTGAACCCCCGTGTTGACAAACAATATCGCAAAAATTTTTACAAGCTTGTTTATTCTTTTAATGAAGTCGCGATTTTGGGGGTAAAAGAACAAGAAAAACCCCCTCACCGGGTTATAAGTTCGATTGGAAACCCAATCAGATTAAAATATAGATAACCTGCATAACTATTCTAACCTCTTTTAGCTCTGGTTGTGCCTGGCGCGTCCGCTAAAAGAAAACGGCGCCAAACACCTGTTTAGGCGTACGCCAAAGCGTACTCTTCTACAGGAACGAAACTTGCTTCTTCAGCATTTGTGTTTTGTTGGGATCTTAACGAAAATACCCAACATTTTCGGCTTGATTTTTACGCCTTGTTTACCAATCGATTCCCATCATCCCCATTGTAAAGTCTTAGAGAGCAACAGCGAACTTAGAATTTACAATGCCCTCCGAAGTTCCGACCACATGTCGGAACGAAGGATGGGCTAATTATAATCTCGCTATTCTTTAGCTTCTCTCATCATCTCTCTTTGAATCTGTCTTTTCTTTAACTCTTCCCTCTTATCATACAACTTTTTGCCCCGCCCAATCCCAATCTTAATTTTTATCAAATCACCTTCCGTATAAAGTTTTAAAGGTACAATCGCATATCCCTTGCGACTTTGTGCGCCAATTATGGCATTTATTTCTCCTTTATGCAAAAGGAGCTTGCGAGATCTTTTTGGGTCGTACAATCCTACTACTGACCCACCAGCCTTTTTATACACTGGAATTAGAACATTTATTACAAACGCTTCATTTTTTACCACCCGAACGAACGATCCCACAAGGGACGCTCCTTGCAATCTGCAAGCTTTAACCTCGTGCCCTAACAGCTTTAAACCCGCTTCAAATTCCTTTTCGATAAAATATTCAAAGTAGGCCTTTTTGTTTTCAGCAATTACAGGCATCGGCAAAGGTTATTATACCAAAAAAATCGCTAGTCCTCAAGCTTAAATACCTGATTAGAGTTTAAAAGATAAATTTGTGGAGATTCGGCATTGCTTTCGTCAACAAAAAAGCTTTTTATTTCCGCTTTTTCTAAAGACTTGCCCGATTTAAATGTTTTTACAAAAACGCCCTCTTTACTAAACTGTGCCACCTCCCCATTACTGTAAAGCAGATAAAGATAGGTTGTTTCGGAAGGAGCAAATAAGCTGATAGCATCGACGGTAGTTGCTGGAGCATTGGTTAAACTCCAATTAGTTTTCTCACCCTTTAAAAGTTGTAGCACCGTTCCGTCTCGCAAAAGCACGAAAGCATAGTAATCAACCGCAATACTTTTGGCAGAAGCAATTGCCACCTCTCCCGTAATCCAAGAGCTAACAGCATACCCATCCGCTGTTGCCGCAAGCTTATAAATTTGGTTTTCGGCGGGGGATAAAATGTAAATATTGCCGTTGTAAACTGCAAAGCCTGTAATATCTTTTGGAAGGTCTCCATTAACTTTCTGCAAAACCATGGTTGACAAATCCCCTCCTGCGTAAACGCCACCCTCGGTTAAGATATAGTACTTGCCCTCTAAATAAGAAAGCCCGTACACTTTGCTTTGCGAGATTTCTAGTTCTTTTATCCCATCTGTTTCATCTGACTCTAAATCCACTATGTATCCCTCCCCACTGTCCTGCACAACTGCCGATACGGTTTTACCTAAAACTACAAAGCTCAAAAGATTTATGTCTTTAGCAAGTCTCCTTTTAAAGTCAACGAGAGGTGTAGGTATTACATCTTGACTTGTTTCTACTTGAGAAATCGACACCGTACTTTCTGTTTGTTGTGCTATGTTATTCTCGTCCTTTTTAATTGAAATTGGTCTCGAAAAGATAACTCCAATTAAAGACATTGCTGTAGCAACTGCTACTACCGCAGAAACAGCTTTTTTGGAAATCTTTTTTGGCTTACTTCTTTTGGGGGTAATAATATTTACCAAACTGCTTTTGGCAAGAATATTCTTAGTCGCAACCGAAACAATAAGGCAACCAAGCCTTTGTGAGTCTTCAAACGAGCCTACCTCCTGCTCTATACGAGAACTGTTTTTAACAATAAAGTCATAAGGAAATCTTTTAACAAAATTATCGGTAGCGCAGATTAAAACATCCCCCTCCTCCAAAATTCCCGAAGAAACATTCACATCGCCCCCAGCTTTTTCGGCAATAACTTTCTGTTCTCCTTTGCGCAAAAGCGTGATGCTGTTATCCCCAAGTTGGGAAATATAAACCACCTTGCCCCAAACCACCACGACTGAAAGTCCAATATAAAGCGATGATGCGGGGTTTGCCGAACTTTGTTGCAACGCCGCAAGCTTTTGTTTGACATCTAAAACAGCCTTTTCTAAAGCTGTAATTGGCGTTCCATCCAAAACACTAAAGTAAGATTCTTGCAAAGCGTCGGCAATCAGCGACATGGTAAGGGTAAGATCACAAGAAGCCGAAGCATCATAAAGTTCCAAAAGTACAAACATGCGACCTCGAGATTCGAAGACTTCGGAGGAGTCCGGAGTTATATCTAAAATACGACACAATCCTCCGCGCAGAGGGTTAGGCGATCCAATAATTTGTTGTGTCCGAACCGAAAATGTTGATTCCATTTACAATAAATAAAACAGTACAAATACAAAAACCATTATTGACGCCACAAAGTGTAACCAAGCAAAAGTTTTTAGGTAAGATGATACCCCACCGGTAGACAACGCCTCGTCCATAATATACACCTGTTTTACCACCAATGCCGCAAAGCTAATGTAAATTATAAATGCCAAAATTAGAAGGAGCTCAATTACATACCACACACTCACAGAGATATTGATATTAGGAAAAGGTATTTGGATTGAAAGATCCAAGGGGTTATTTGCTTCCACTTTTTGTCCTCCCTCTTGTTTTATGAATATCTGTTATTAAATCGTTTATTCTATCGTGAACTTGGGCAGGGTTTGGAACCTGTTCAAATTCAAACTCGGGGGATTCGGCTGCAGTCTGAATTTTAATATTTCCAAAATCAAAAAGTGTTGGGAATATACCACTTACAAAGTAGGTAGAATCTTCTATGTTGCGAAGTGGTGTTTCGGAAACTTTTTTGTGGATTATGCCGTAAAAGTCCATGTCGATGACCCGTTTATCCGTCAAAATGTAAACATTAAAATACCAAATTAAATAGTTTTCTAAAATAAATAAAAAGGTAAACAAATACCAAATTAGTCCAGCAACTAGAGCGTACTTGGAAGGTAGCAAAGAAAAAAAGCTGTCATTAGATAAAATTACCCGATACAAAAGTGGAAAGGAGAGTAACACAAAAGAAAAGAGTATCCAAGGAACATTAGTAATCCAATGCCTTCTTAGCAAAAAGATAATCAATTCCCCCTTTTCTTGAGATTCAAAACTAACATTTTTTGGAGATTCCAAAAATGCAGAAAATGCAACCATGACATTATTCTATCACACTCAAATTAAGCTAAACATTGGCTTTTGTCTTAACCCAATAACACAGCCACCAATCTCTTTCCCCCTTGCGTGTCTTTTGCTTTATCACCTCAAATCCGTTTTTTTCGAGTAGTTTTTTAAACTCCTTTAGTGAGTAATAAGAAAACCACCTTCCTGTTTCCGAATCCTCCCTTTCATCTGCTCCAGCCTTCAATGATATAAAACCTATCCCATTAGGCTTAATTTGGGTTCTGATAATCTGCAACGCCTTATCGATAGTGTTTTTAGGTATATGCAAAAGGGTTGCTACAGTCTAAAACCCATCAAATTCGTGTTTCGGAAAGTCCAATTCGCATACCCCTACCAATTTAAAGTTTACTTGCGGGTTTCTTTTTTTCGCAATTTCCAGAAGACCAAACGAAGCGTCTGTTCCTGTGTAGTCGTAACCTAAATCTACTAGATTTGAAGCGTCTCTCCCTGTTCCAGCCCCAATTTCCAGGATTTTACCAGTAGGCAGAAGGTTATGAAATATCTGCATTTCTTCTATCCACCAAGAAATCTTTTCGTAGCCAGAATGAGCGTTTGCCCACTCTTCGGCTTTTCTATCATAAAAATCTATCGTCTGTTTTTCTTTATCTGCTGGATTCATAGTGACTAAATCTCCTTTAGAATAAACTGGGTATATTACTTGTTTTAGGGTTGAACCCTAAATGGGGTTCAACCCTATTAAACGGTGGTAGATTTAAACAAGAAAAGACAAAAAGTTGTCTTTATTTATTACCTTAAACGAAGCGTTTTTATAGGTGTTTAAAAACTCCACGGGGATTTTAGCTCCCTCTTCTTTCCATTTAAATTCGTAGGCATGTATCTTGCCATTTATTTCTTCTATATAATCAACTTCTTTTTGATCGTGGGTTCGCCAGAAGTAATTATTAAACGGTATTTCTTTACCATCCAAGTATTTAATTCTTTCGGCGATAAGAAAATTCTCCCACAACCCACCAATATCTTCCCTTAAAGACAATGCGTTATACCTATTTAAAATGGCATTTCTTATTCCAACATCATAAAAGTACACTTTATGTTTTTTGGTTATTTCTTTTCTTAAGTTGCGACTAAAAGACCTTAGTCTAAAGATTACAAAGGACTTTTCCAGCAAATCCAGGTATCGCTCTACAGTATCGTAGTTAATTTGCAAGGTTGTGGCTAATTCGGTGATCGACACTTCACTTCCCAATTGCATAGCCAGTAACTCTAACAAACGAATAATTGTTTGTGGCTTTTTTATTTGCTCAATTTCTAAAACATCTTTATACAAGTACTGACTGGATATAGTCTCTATAAGCTTTTGGGCTAAGTTCCTACCAGACAAATATACCTCGGGATATAAACCATAAGTTAGTATTTTGTCCAATGATTCCAAAACTATTTTTTTATCGGAGTATTTAACGAGTTCCTGAATAGATAAAGGGTATAACTTAAATTCAAAAGCACGACCAGTTAAAGGCTCGTTAATCTTGTTTGACAGATCAAAACTTGACGACCCAGTAGCTACTATCTGAATATCTGGAAAGGTATCAATTAATTGCTTTAACGCCAAACCAATATTTTCTACTTTCTGAGCTTCATCAAGAATTATTATTTTGCTATCACCCAAAAACTCCTTTGTTTTGTAAGGCTCTAAAGACTCCAATTGCCTTTTTACACTTAGCAATTCACAATTAAAATAGCCATTGGAGCTATCGCTGGAATTAAGGATGTTTCTTACAAGGGTTGTTTTGCCTACTTGGCGAGCCCCATAAACAATAATTATCTTCCCCTTAAAGAGGTATTTCTCTACTATCTTTGATATATCTCGTGCTATTATCGCCATATAGATTATCCTAAGTTCCAATGTTTAAACATTCAGATTATACCAAATTCATGTGTTTTGTCAAACACAGCTTTATAACTTTGTTGCGTCGGAAAGCTTGATTCTAACCGCTGTAGACATGATTTCTGTACTCACATAACCTAAAACATCAACATCTGGATCGTACAACTCGATCATATCGAGATCTTGACGATCAAATACCCTTGCCCCTTTAATCATCCTTCCACCAATCATAGATTGTTTTAGTTCTTTGTATTTTTCTGGTTCTAAATAAAAATCCAGATCTCCTACATGGTGGCGATATGGATCAGGTTTTCTAATATACAAGTATTTATAAGTTGTTTCTGGTACATCATTTTTTGCTGGAATGACAACAGGTTCATAAAGTGTAAAGTATTTTTGGTTTGGACTGTTTGAAGGTTCTGTTAAATCCTTTCTAATATTAATTAAGAATTCATACTCATTATCATAATGGCAAAATATACCCATATTACCGGCATTGGGAAGATACTTTCCAAATGATTGTTTACAAAGTTTATTACATTCAAAATGTATGTGGTTAATAGCCTCAAACAATTCTTCTTTGCTCTTTATCGGACTAAATCTGTATGCTTTCATAATATTATTTTATCACAAGAAAAATACTGGAATGGGGGGGTTAAATTCCCAATTATTTTAGGGTCTGACCCTTCGACAAGCTCAGGGTTGAAACCCTATAAAACGATAAACTGTGGCGGAAGGGTTATCCACAATCACAGCTCCAGCCGATTCAAACAACTTCTTGGCTTTCTGTTGTGTTGCTGTGACGCAGGGGATTTTTAATGAATCGGGGTATTTAAAATAGACCCCCCAACCAAAATCCTCAATTTTGAGTTTACCAGTGTCTAATCCATCAAAATAGACAACTCTTTCTGCCGAATTATCCACAAAGTAATTTAAGCGCACAAAGGCTATTCCACTAGAAAACAAAATCTTTCTGCGATCCAAATTAGTGGCCTTTTCTATTTGATAAATATCGTCATACGAGCGTTGCCGAGCTTCCTTCAAAATTGCTCCGCCATATAGAGTTTGGGCGTTTACATTAGTTGGAATATAAGTTGCAAAGGGATCAACAAAAATATAGGTTAAAAGATGTAATACAGAAATAAACCCAACAAATTTTACAATGACATTAAATTGCTTCTCTGTTGCTACTCTTTCTACACCTTTATATAAAAATAAAATTAATAAGATAAACCCCGCAAGGTTATACCAAATGGCATCAGATCTAACACTTGCCCAAAGAATAAAAGAGATAAAAGTGCTTAAAAATATTGCAGTGACAGGGTTATCCCATTTAATCACAGGTGGGACTTTAGGACGGTTCTTAACATAGAGGTAGATTAAAGGTAATAAAAGCAAAAAATACAACACCCCCGGATCGTTTAGAGAGGTTATCGCGCCCCTACCGCTGACCACAAAAAGTTTGGCAAAGGGGAGAGTTACTATCCCCAAAAACCCCTTTTTTGCCTCGTAGAATTTTGTGGTCTCGTACGCCTCAATCTCCCTGTGACAGGTATCAGTTAGGCTTGTATCATAAGAATAGTTACTGCCGTACAAACCAAATTGTCCAACAAAGGGGTAAGAAGCGCGATAAAACACCAACCAAAACAACAGCGGGATTGTGGAAAAAGCCAAACTGGTGATTAATTTTTTGCGCGGATGAGTTTTAAATATTGTGGCAAGATAAAATAGCCCCAAAGGCAAAGCAAAAAAAATCGCCGAGAACTTAGCCACAACCGCAAAAACCAGCAAAAACAATGTCCCTGGCGACTTGCGGAAAAACGAAAGAAGCGCTCCAAGCATTACAACTAGAACAAAGATGTCGGTCTTAAATTCCACCGATAAGAAATAGTACAAAATGGGATGGCAAGCTAAAGCAAAGATAATTGGAAAAGCGTTTTTCCTAATACCAAGCAGTTTTACGCAGGCAATAAGCTCTAGTAACAAAACTAGATAAAAAGAATTAGCAAAGAATTTGGCTACAGGAATTCCACCCAATTTAAAGGGTAACGCAGATAGAAGTTCGAAGGGAAAAGGAATTCCCACAAACGCCCCAGGACTGGGAACTCGGAAATTTTGGGCGATAAATTTAGTTAAATTTAAATATGCCCGCAAACCATCTGGTCCTTCCACAAAACCTTTTAATGATTGGGTAAGAAGTATTCCTCCAAACAAAACTAAAATTATAAAATAGATTGCATTGTTTCCAGAAAAAACCCATTGGTGAGAGAGTGTACTTTTGATATTTATTACTAATTGATGAAGTAGTTTCCTTTGTAAAATTATTGGAATAATAAAAATAAGGGTGATTAAAGGAATATAAAAGATTTTAAAGGAAGCAAGAACTAAAAACAGTAAAGACAAAAAGCAAAATCCCACGACTGTTTTCTCAATTAAACCAACACCTTTAACCATTGTTCCCAGCAGAAACGCCACTAAATACATCCCCCCTGTAATCAAAACTCCGATGATCAAAGCAACCAAAAGAGATTCGTTAAAACCAACTGGATTAAAGGGTATCTTGTTACCAATAGAGAATATGAACGCCCAGAAGTTAGAAAGAATTAAAAATACCATAAGTGTTGCCACTGTTGCCTTTTTGAGGGTAACGACAATTCTGAATTTAAAAGTTTTTGAGGCGCGAAAAACCAAAAATACAATCGGCAAAAGCCCCAAAAAGCTTATCGCCAAAAGAGTTTTTGTTAAAAGGTAGGCAACTATTGTCCCAATTAAAATAAGATATAAAACTATCATTGGGTATTTAGTCTAAAAAGTTTTGCCCTATCCAAAAGTTTTTTAGGAATTAGGTTTTCTTCTGCGGTTGTAAT
Organism: Patescibacteria group bacterium; assembly: GCA_018896215.1. Classification (NCBI taxonomy): domain Bacteria; species Patescibacteria group bacterium. Next base: position 4,065 of record JAHINB010000003.1, on the reverse strand, counting down.
AAAAGACTGTCTATCCTCTATGGTATCCAGCACTTTTTCTCGATAAAACTTATCCAGCTCCGAAAAAATATCATCCAAGAGTAAAGTTACTCTCCCCTCAATCTTGCTTTCTAAAAAAGCCAGCTCGCAAAGTTTTAGAGCAAATACCGCTGTTCGCTGTTCTCCTCGGCTACCATAAAGCCCCAAATCCCAACCATCTTTAAGAAACAAAAAATCGTCCCTGTGCGGACCGATTAAAGAGCGTTTTTTTGTTATCTCCCGCTCCAAACTTTCGTCTAGTGCTTCTTTGGAAACTTGTCGCGTTACATAATTTAAGACTAGTCGCTTTGATGAGACTTCCATTTTTGGGTACAACGAGCTAAGCGTTTTGTTAGCAAAAGCAAAAAATTCTTGGCGTTTTTCTTGAATATAACTTCCTTTTTTTGCCAAAATTTCGTTCCAGACCGCAACTTGAGATTTAACTTGCGCTAAATTACCACCATTTTGTGAATCTTCCCAATCGCGTCCGGCGCGATTGGGCATCTTCCTCGTAAGGAATAAATTCTTTACATTGCCACCTCGGTGACTTCCGAGTAAAAGCTCGTTTTTTTGCCTTAACGCCTTCTCATACACATTGCAAGCGCGGGAGTAATCTTTTTCGATTTGGCAAAGAATGCTATCTAGCACACTTCTTCTGCGACTCGGTGAACCAACAACTAGTTTAATATCCGCTGGAGAAAAAAACACTGCATAATAATTTCCTAAAAAGTCGGAGCGTTTTTTTACCACCCCATTGACTTTATAAACACATTTGGCTCGACTGGAATTCTCGGTTTCTAGTATTATTATCGCCTCAAGACAAGTTCCATCAGCCAGTGTTAATTCTAGAGAAGCGCTGGTATCTCCAATTTTGATGAGTTCTCTTAAAGCTTCGGCTCGGTAGGAATGAGCTGTTGCCAAAAAATGCAGAGCCTCGAGCAAATTTGATTTTCCGCTTCCATTAGGGCCTATAAACAAATTTACCACGGGATCAAAGACAAATTCCGCTTTGGGATAACTTCTAAAATTTTTTAACGACAGCGATTTTATGAAGTTAGTATCTTCTAACGCTTTCGCCTTTGGCGAAAAATTATTGTATTCGTTCTTATATCTTGTTATGGGCATTGGCATTTGGGGCAAAAATAACTGCTTCTTTGGAAAATTCTCGTAACGAGAATTGGTGTTTTACAACGGGGACAAGGTAACCCGACCTGCCCATAAACTTTCAAAAAGTTCTGTGCCGTGCCAGCTTTACCATAAAGATCTACAAAGGATTTGTCTCCCAAGGTTGATCCCCTATTTGCGATCCCTTTTTTGACTACGGAAATAAGGCTTGTTAACAACTTCCCCAAATCTTTTGATGAGAGTTCCCGAGTTTTTTCTTGGGGATGGATTTTAACCAACCATAAACCTTCGCTAGCGTAAATGTTTCCGATTCCAGCAACTACAGTTTGATCAAGTAGGGCTCGTTTAATGATGGTATTTTTGGCAGAGACTCTTTTTACAAAATCTTCCTTAGTCATATCTATTATGTTTGGTGCTAAATTGGCAAATTTAGCACTAAATTCCTCTAAAGGAATAACCTCACAATAACCAAACTTTCGCACCTCATTAAAAAGTAATTTCTTATCTTTGATGTTAAAAACAATTTTGGTATGAGGACTAGTTTTACTATTGTCGTCTCCTAGAAGTAACCTCCCCGTCATCCGCAAATGAAATGTCATAACCATCTCGTTTGCAAACTTAAAAACTATCGTCTTACCTTTTTGTGTGATGTTAATGATAGGTGTATTGATGATCTTTTTAAGATACGCAACATTGGGACGAACAAGCTTGGCATCAATTACTTTGACGGCATTTATTTTGCAACCGATAAACTCACGAGATAAATCAGTTACAATTGTATAAACTTCGGGGAATTCTGGCACGTTACTTTTTCCAACTTTTCCACTTTTCCTCCACAAATTCTCGGAACTTCTGTTGGAAGATTTCTTTGGTAAAATTCTTGGCGGTTTCTTGGCAATTTTTATCCCAGTTGACATTTTTAATGCTTTCAAATTTTAGAATAGCTTGCTTTAAAGATTCAACGCTGGTGTCCATCGAAAAAACCCCATTATAGCTATCTTTTACCGTATCTTTAAAACCACCCTGATTAGGAACAATGCAGGGTTTTCCAAAGTACATCGCCTCCAGAGGGGCAATCCCAAAATCTTCGTACTCGACATTGTAAATTAATGCCTGACAACTTTTTAAAAGCTCGGCCTTTTTTTCTTCGGGAACAAACCCCAGCATCTGAACTTTGCATTTACCCCGTGCATTTACCTCATCCGCCAAAGCTTTTACGGTATCAAACTCCTTACCGCTTCCGGCTACAATGAGATTTTTTTCCAAAGCTTCGCAAGCCAAAATTACATTATCCACATGTTTATAACGAGAAATGCGAGTGACCACCAAGTAGTATTCCTCTTCATCTTTAGTTTTGTTTTGAGATTTACCCTCTTTTACAGTTAAAAATGGGTGAATAATTTTGGCATCTCGTCCATAAAACTTTTTAATTCGTCCTCGCACCTCGGTAGAGTTGCAGAGCAAAAAGTCGGGTCTTTGGGAAGCATTGTAGTCCCAAATACGCAAAAAAGAATCCAGTGGGTTTAAAATAATTCTCCAGTACCATTTGTCGCGCTTAGCAGTTTCGGTAGGGTAGCCCCACAAAAATCTGGGCGGGGTGTGAATGTAGGAAATATGTAGTTGGTCAGAGCGAGTTACCACCCCCTTGGCAAAATTGGCGCTGGAGGAGATCACGATATCAAATTCACTAAGATCGGTGGTTTCAAAAAGAATGGGGTACAAAAAAGTAAAATACTTATAGAATTTATTGACAAAGCTTGTGGTTGCCCATTTGGGAACGCGAATATCCGCGCCTTTAAACGCCCCTGTTCCCTCAAAGGCTGTTGGGTCCCACAATGCCGTATAAATAGGGGCATTAGGATACATTTCCCAAATAGCGTTAGTGACATCTTCCTGCCCGCCGTAGGCGTTTAGGTAGTCATGAATTATGGCAATTTTTGGTTGGGCATTTGACATATTAAAGCTTACTAACTGTTGAGTCTACTAAATAAAAATTCTCGGTCTTGCTCCACTCCCCCTCTTGTCCCCAATTATCTACGGGTTTGACTTTCCAAAAAAATGGAGTGCTGGCAACACCTTGGGGCATGGCATTAAGCAGGATTGCTGTATCCTCCAATGGCAATTTATTGGTCGCAACTTCCCTATTATACAGAACCGTCTTAAAATAAGCATCTTGTCCAATTTCCACAAGATACTTTTGGGGAAAGACAAAACAGTAGGGGCTGTAATACGAAGGCTCCCACTTAAAGTTAATGGCTATTTTCTGCCCCGGAACAAATTTAATCCGCTCGTAAACTGGACTTGTAAGTTCGGGGGAGGGAAATTTTTGCTCCATAGGACCTAGCACAAAACAACTTTTAAAGCTCCAGAGACTTTTATCTCCGTTGCTGTTAATCGCTCTTACCCGCCAAAAATAGACTCCGGAGTCCAGACTTTTTGGAACTTTAAAATCGGCGGCTCTGGGATCTCCTTCCACCAAATCCTTTAAAAATGTTGGAACGGAAGAAAGCTGAAAGAGGTATTTTTGCGCCAAAAAGTTTGGGGCGGGATTCCACTCAAAATGTGGTTTGGTTTCCTCAATAATGGTGTCGCTTAAAGGCATGAGCGTTTCTGGTCGTGATACTTCTCCAGTTATCAAAGCTATCTCCACCTCTTGAGGAATTTTCCTTGTGGGCTGGCGAGGCGAGAATACAAAGATAAAAGCTATAACAACAAAAAACGCCAATAAAAACAGGTGGTAATCAGACAGTTTTTTTAGAAACATTGTGGTTTTATTCTAACACCAAAAGAGGCTTTTGAATGCTAAAATGAGTCCATGAAATTGGTACTTTTTGATTTTATGAATTTAATGCACCGAGCTTATCATGCCTATCCCCGCACCTTGGCAACCAAAGACGGCACGCAAACCAACGCGGTTTATGG
>JAHINB010000002.1 GCA_018896215.1 Patescibacteria group bacterium | reverse complement strand
TGGTTTAGCTGTAATCATTTTTAGCGTCCTCATCCTTGGTTTGCTCGGCGTGAATGTCTTTGGCCTCCCAGGATTCTCTTGGACCGGCAATGTTCTTACTACTCCGCAATGATCAGAGAACAATATGTATTCTTCTTGACTTCGGAAAATTTTTATGTATACTAGAAAAGTATACATCGTTTGCGCATGACTAAAAACCAAACCTTCGAAAAACCAACCAAGTTTGAATGGGACGAGGGAAACTCTACCAAGAGCTATTTAAAACACAAGGTTACGCAATGTGAATGTGAAGAAATATTTAGTAATAGGCTGGTAATTTCTAAAGATAAAGATCATTCGAGAAAAGAAGAGCGCTTTCTGGCATTGGGAGAAACCAATAATAAGCTAAGGTTAATGATGGCATATACTATTAGAAACAAAAAAATTCGGGTTATTTCTGCAAGACCCGCAAACAGAAAAGAAAGGAGCCTCTATGAAAAAAGTATTTAAAGCGATACCAGAATTTAAATCGGAAAAAGAAGAAAGGGATTTTTGGTTAACACACGATTCTACAGAGTATGTTGACTGGAGCAAGGCGGTAAGAGCGGAATTCCCTAATTTAAAACCGTCTTCAAAGACAATTAATATTCGCATTCCAGAAAATCTTTTAAACGAGATTAAAATCCAAGCCAACAAAATGGATGTGCCCTATCAAAGTTACATTAAATTTGTTCTTATTAAAAATCACAAACCTGCTTACGCAGAAAAGGTAATGGTAGCTTAATTAGTAGCAAAGAGCACCATCACCGCCGCGCTTACTGGCTTAGCCGTGATCATTTTTGATGACTTTATCTCTATTATCATATAAAATACCAACCACGGCGGGGTAGCTCAGTTGGTTAGAGCGAGGGAATCATAACCCCTAGGTCGTGAGTTCGATCCTCACCCCCGCTACCACGTAAAAATCTTGTCGGGGGAGACTAGAGTTTTACAGTGGAACGTTTGTGCCAAAGGCACATTACATTCCCGTGTGATGTTTTTCGACAAGATTTAACATGGCACAGCCATTTAATAATTGAGTTTAATGGAAGATCCGCCATAACTATTTTTTAAAATTAATAAATTCTTCTGGGTTAGATCTTACATCACTTAGAATTTTTCTAATTAATCTTGGGTTTATGTCTTTTGATGGGTGTACAGGAACAACTGTAGTTCTGCCGTCAGTGGAACAGAAAAACTTGTGGCTTCCTTTTTGTCGTATTTCAAAAACACCTTTGCTGTTAAGGAATTTAATTAATTCTCTAGATTTACACGGTGAGAGTTTTGACATGGCGGGTTTTTCTATATGAAACAGGAACAGTTGCAATCCCCAAAAATCTCATAGATGTACCACGAAAGAAGTCGATCGATTCTCTGTACCATGGAAGTTCTTGGGCGACTTCTAAACAAAGTTCGATAGCTTCTTGAATGTTTATTAAAGCTTCTTCGTAGGTTTTTCCTTGGCTGTGACACCCAGGAATTGCTGGGGCAGAGGCTACAAAATAGCCCATCTCGTCTTGTTCAATTATGGTTCTAAAGTTTAGTATTTCCATAAGTTTATTATAACAACATTCGTCCTCTGGATTCAATAATTGAGTTTAATAGCGGAACGGACAGCCTCTAGTGTTTTTTGGGCTTCGGCGCGAGTTTTGGTAGTTCCCGCCCTTAATATTTCTTCGACCTCGTCTTTATGATTTTCAAAGTAGCTTCTTCTTTCCCTCATCGGATCCAAAAAAGTATTGAGCGCCTTGGCTAGTTTTTGCTTAACTTCCACATCCCCAACAGTTCCCTTTTGGTATCTCTCTTTTAGCTCTGTGACTTCTTCTTTATTGGGATTAAACGCTTCATGATAAATAAACACCGGATTACCTTCTACCTTCCCTGGGTCGCTAGCGTGGATACGAGAAGGGTCGGTATACGTTTTGGATACCTTTTCCTCTACTGTCTTGGAGTCATCGGACAGATAAATGCAATTGTCTAAACTTTTTCCCATCTTGGGATTGCCGTCGGTTCCCACAAGTTTTGCCACCCTCCCAACTAGCGGTTTTGGCACAACCAGAGTATCTCCGTAGAGCTGATTAAATTTTTGAGCGATGTCACGAGTAACTTCTACATGAGGAAGCTGATCCGCCCCAACAGGAACAAGATCCGCCCCAACGCACAAAATATCGGCAACCTGATACAAAGGATAGTTGATGAACCCCAAAGAATAGTTTTCTCCCAAACCTTTTTGGACAATCTCGTCTTTGATGGTTGGGTTTCTTAAGGCTTTGTTGTGAGAAATGAGCATGCTAAATATTGATGCTAGTTCGTAAATTTCGGGGATTTGCGATTCCACAAAAATATTGGCTATTTTTGGGTCAATTCCTACAGCTAAATTGTCTAAAGCCACATCCATCACAGCATCGCGAATTTCTTGAGGCTTATCAGCTTTAGTGGTAAAGGCATGTAAATCGGCGATGATAATGTAAGTTTCGTATTCGTTTTGCAGTTTAACTCTGTTTTCTAAAGTTCCAACAAAGTGGCCCAGATGAAGTTTTCCAGTTGGTGTGTCGCCGGTTAATATTCTTTGCATATACAGGATAATACCACTATCCCACTTAATAAAGCTAGTTTTTTAGTGTATACTGGCAAGGTCATGCCAAAAACACCATTGATTCAAAAAAATCCGAGTCCTCTAAACAAATCTCCCAGAAAAATCAATCTAGGAAGAATTTTGCTGACCCTGCTTTTTTTGTGGATGTTTGTTTTTCCCTTATTCAATTTAGCTCTTCCCGGAGAAAACATTGTGGATGCCGAAAAGCGCCCGATTTCGGACACTCTCGCCCAAATAAAAAACGGCGATGTGGTAAAGATCATTGTAGAAGGAGATAAAGTCCAATCCCAATTAAAAGATGGCAATTGGCTCGAAAGCAAAAAAGAAGCTGGAAGCGATTTTATCAAAACCCTCAACGACAACGACATCGATCCGACAAAAGTTGCCAATGGAATTGAGTTTAAGGTAGGTTTTGATTGGATTAATTTTTTAGCCAATATTGCCCCAATTGCTTTATCCGTTTTATTCTTCTATTTTTTCTTTAAACAAACCCGTATGGCAGCGGGCGATATGTTAGGCTTTGGCAAAACTCGCGCCAAGCTTTTTAAAAAGGATCCCAAGGTTACCAATGGGATAACTTTTAAAGATGTAGCAGGTGGTGAGGAAGTTAAAAAAGAACTCACCGAAATTGTCGACTTTTTAAAACACCCCGAAAAATATCGCAAACTAGGAGCCCGCATCCCCAAAGGAGTTCTACTGATTGGTCCGTCTGGTGTGGGAAAAACTCTTATGGCAAGAGCACTGGCTGGCGAGGCTGGCGCGCCCTTTTATTCGGTGGCGGGTTCCGAGTTTATGGAAATGCTCGTTGGGGTTGGCAGTGCTCGAGTTCGCGACTTGTTTGGCATGGCAAAAGTTACCCAGCCCAGCGTGATTTTTATTGACGAAATAGATGCTATTGGCAGGCAACGAGGGATGGGAATTGGCGGAGGGCATGACGAACGGGAACAAACTTTAAATCAAATTCTAGTCGAGATGGATGGGTTTGATCCTCGTACCACAGTTGTAGTACTTGCCGCAACTAACCGCCCTGATATGCTGGATCCCGCTCTGGTTCGCCCTGGCAGGTTTGATCGTAAAATTTATTTAAGCCTGCCCGATGTCACAGAACGAGAAGAAATTTTTAAAATTCACATGCAAGGAAAACCTTTTGCCTCTGATGTCTCCGCCAAAGATTTGGCAAAGCAAACTGTTGGCCTAAGTGGCGCAGATATTGAAAACATGCTGAATGAGGCGGCAATTTTAGCTGCCCGAAATAACAAAACAGCGATTGAAAAAACCGATTTAAGAGAAGCGGGAACAAAAGTCAAGCTGGGACCAGAGCGCAAGCGCTTGCAAAATGATGACGAAAAAAATATTACCGCCTATCACGAGGCGGGGCACGCTGTTGTTGCCAGTAGTCTGCCTAATATGGATCCTGTGGAAAGAGTTTCGATTGTGGCGAGAACCATGACTTTGGGACATACCGAAATTTCGCAAAAGTTCGAGCGGAGCAACGAAACCAAAACCAGGCTTTTAGAGTTTATTACCATGGCGCTAGGAGGACGAGCGTCCGAAGAATTGGTTTTTAAAGATCAGACTATTGGGGCTGGAAATGATATAGAAAAAGCTACAGAAATTGCCAAAAGAATGGTCACAGAATTTGGCATGAGTGCTCTTGGTCCGATCAATTTCGAATCTTCCGAAGGGGGTATTTGGCTGGCAAAACAAATGGGAAAACCTACAGGATACAGCCAAGCATGGGCGACCAAAATAGATCAGGAGGTGCAAAATATCATTGAAGATTGCTACAAAAGAGCCAGAGACATTGTGACAAAAAAACGAGCGCTGCTTGATGCTGTGGTCGTCGAGCTTCTTAAAAAAGAAACGCTAGAGCGCGAAGAATACAAAAAAATCCTTGACACTTAATACCTCCCATGGTCAAATAAAACCCATCAATTACCCCTATGCCCAACAAAATAGCTTCAACAATTAAGAAAATTAAAAAACGCAGTGGTGCTGTAGTTTCCTTTAGCCCCAGCAAAATAGAAAAAGCGGTTTCCAGCGCCTTCAAAGCTTCAGGTAATTTAGATAAAGACAAAATACGCCTAGTGCTAAAAAAAGTCTTAATGGAGCTGGAAGAGCGCTTTAATAGAACCATTATCCCCGAGGTAGAACAGGTGCAAGATGTGATTGAACACACCTTAATTAAGCTGGGACACGACGAAGTTCACAAGGCTTTTGTTTTGTACCGCGAACTCCACAAAAAACTACGCAATATAAGTAGCCTTGTTGACAGCGATGAGCTAATCGAAAAATATTTAAGCCATGCCGACTGGCGCGTTAAAGAAAACGCCAACATGACTTACTCTTTGCAGGGGCTAAACAACCATGTGGCAAGCATGATCTCTTCTAATTACTGGCTTAATAAAATCTATACTCGCGAGATTCGCAAAGCCCACATCGCCGGAGATATTCATATTCACGATTTACCTTCTCTTTCGCCCTACTGCACAGGATGGGATTTAAAAGATTTTTCAATTCGCGGGTTTGGCGGCGTTCCAGGAAAAGTTAATAGCAAACCACCCAAACACTTTGGCACGGCTTTGGGACAACTGGTAAACTTTTTTTATACTATTCAGGGAGAGGTGGCAGGAGCCGTGGCTATCTCTAATTTTGATACCTACCTTGCCCCCTTTATCCGTTTTGACGCATTGGACTATCCTCAAGTTAAACAAGCTTTGCAGGAATTTGTCTTTAACATGAATGTGCCAACTAGAGTTGGCTTTCAGACCCCTTTTACCAATGTTTCGTTGGACTTATCCCCTTCTAAAGCTGTCGGAGAAGAAGCGGTAATTATTGGGGGGATTGCCACAAACTATAAGTATCAGGAATTTCAAACGGAAATGGATTTATTTAATAAAGCCTTTGCCGAAATCATGATGGAGGGCGACGCCCAGGGTCGAGTTTTTACTTTTCCTATTCCCACTTATTCCCTTTCAAAAGATTTTAATTGGGACAATCCAAATTTGGAACCCATCTGGGAAATGACCCGAAAATACGGTATTCCCTACTTTGCCAATTATGTTAATTCCGATATGTCGCCGGATGATGCCCGAAGCATGTGTTGCCGATTACGACTGGATAATAGGGAGTTAAGAAAGCGCGGAGGCCTTTTTTCGGCAAACCCTCTAACAGGATCTGTCGGTGTTGTTACAATCAACCTCCCCCGAATTGGCCACCTTGCCAAAAAGGACTCCAAAACACAAGGCGTAGCAAAGAGAAAATTCTTTTCTTTGCTGGGAAATTTAATGGACATCTCCCGCGATTCCCTAATTATCAAACGCGAGGCGGTAGAGGATTACACTCTAAGAGGTCTTTATCCTTACTGCAAGTTTTATCTCTCGGATATTTTTGATCGCAATGGCATTTATTGGAGAAACCACTTTAACACTATTGGCATTAACGGCATGAATGAGGCCATGGTTAATTTGCTTGAAAAACCAATCTCCGACCCCGAGGCAAAAACATTTGCTTTGGAAGTGATGGATTATCTGCGCGAAAAAATTTTAATTTATCAAAAAGAAACTGACGAAATGTTTAATTTAGAGGCAACTCCCGCCGAAAGCACAGCTTACAGGTTTGCGAAACTAGATAAGGCACTCTACCCCGATATCATTGTAGCCAATGAGGAGGAGTATCAAGCTGGAGCCCCTCCCTTTTACACCAATTCCAGCCATCTGCCGGTGGATTACACCAATGATGTTTTTGAAGCTTTGGATCACCAAGACGAGCTGCAATGCAAATATAATGGCGGGACAGTCTTGCACTGCTTTTTGGGAGAAAGCTTGCCTGACACCCAAAGTGTTAAAAATCTAGCCCGCAAAGTGGCGCAAAATTATAAACTGCCTTATTTCTCAATAACGCCAACATTTTCCATTTGCCCCAAACATGGGTACTTAAAAGGAGAATGGGAATTCTGCCCAACTTGTGATGAAGAAATTGGATATGCTCAAGATGAGGAGGTGAAAGAACATGGAAGCAGTAAAAAAAGATAGTTGCTGTGAGAGTGACAAAGACTGCTGTCGCACCCGCTGTGAAGTATTCTCCAGAATTGTGGGGTATTTGCGTCCGGTGATGCAATGGAATAATGGCAAAGTCGCCGAATTTGCTAAAAGAGTTACATACAAAGTCTAAAAGTGATTATTGGAGGATTGCAAAAAACCACGCTTGTTGACTATCCGAGCAAAGTCGCTTGTGCGGTTTTTTTGGTCGGGTGCAATTTTTCTTGTCCTTTCTGCCACAACCGCGATTTAGTTACCAAAGAGCTTTTTATTAAATCCAAAATAAAGCCTATTACTCAAAACGAATTCTTTGAGTTTCTGACCAAACGAAAGGGGATACTTGATGGGGTTTGTATCAGCGGAGGCGAGCCCACTTTAAATTTAGAATTGCCTCAATTTATTGACAAAATAAAAGCCTTGGGGTTTTTAGTTAAACTTGATAGCAACGGATCCCATCCTGTAATATTGAGAGATTTAATCTCCAAGAAAAAGATTGACTTCGTAGCGATGGATATTAAAGGACCTTTTAAGGATTACCAAAAAATCTCAGGCAGGTTTGCCGATATTGGAGAAGTTACAAAATCCTTAAAAATATTGTTTGATTCTGGATTGCCATTTGAGTTAAGAACCACAGTCGTCCCCACAATTCACAATGCCAAATCGGTTGAGCAAATGGTAAAAGATGTTTTAGGACTTGCTGATAAATGCGGTTACAAAAAGGAGAAAATCGTCTGGTTTTTGCAAAATTTTAGACCCGCAAACTGCCTTGATCAAAATTTTAATAACTACTTGCCCTTCTCGTTGTCCCAGATGGACGAGCTTTTAACAGCGGGTCAAACCCTCCTCCCCCAAATGCAAATTAGAGACTAACATTTCTGCAGTCAAATTAAATTTGTACTATTAGCGCCCTAGATTAGGGTGTCTCCCATTTAGGGTGTCACCCTGAAATACCCTTAAATCCGGTTTCGTATTTCGAATTTATCCCCAGCAGTGTTAAAATGCTATCAATTCAGGGGTTTTTTGTTTTACATATGATTGTTTTTATTGACGAATCAGGCGATCCTGGTTTTAAAATAATAAAAGGCTCAAGTACCCATTTTGTTATAGCTTTAGTTATTTTTGATGAAGAACTAGAGGCGGAAGAAACAGCTTTAAAAATTAAAAAGCTAAAAAAGTTATTAAATAAATCAGACAAATTTGAATTTAAATTCAGCAAATGCGATCGTCGTCACAGAGAACTTTTTCTAAAAGAGATAAAAGATTGTAATTTTAGAATTAGGGCTATTGTTTTTGATAAAGAATCGCTTTACAGTCGCCATTTAAGAAATAACAAAGAGGGTTTTTATAACTTTTCGTTAAGACAGGTTTTAGAGCATAATAACAGTTCCATTAAAAATGCCAAGATAAGAATTGACGGAAGTGGAGAGAAATTGTTTCGTCAACGATTGTCAGTGTATCTTAGGCAATATTTAAATTCTCAGACCAAAAAAGTAATGAAAAATCTGCGTTTTAGGAATTCTGTAGACGATGTTTTAATCCAAATGGCGGATATGGTTGCAGGAAGTATAAAGCGGTATTACGACAAAAATACTAATGATTGGGATATCTACCGTAAGATAATTAAAAGCAAAGAAGAGGATGTTTGGGAATTTAAATAGTTCGACCCAGCTCCTATCTCGATGATTACCGAGAACGCGCACCATACGGTGACAATTCGGACACTGGGTCTTTGTAGGAACATTCTACCACAAAACCCCCATTAAAAGTCAAGCAAATTTAAAAATGTTGGTTCGGCAACCCCAAACTCTTCCACTTCGGAGGTGGAAAAAATTAGGAAATAAAAATGACTCTGATTCTTACTGCTTTATGCAAAAATGGAATATGTGTTTGCGCTGATAAAATGGAGAAAACAAAGCACAAAAATGGAACTGTTGTCCTTCGAGACGACTTGTATAAAATACACAAATTTCGTAACTTTCCCCTTGTAATCTACAACCACGGAGTTAATAAATTTGGAGAAAAATCGTGGAAAACTCTTTGTTCAGATTATGAGGCTTCCAATCGGTGGGATTATAAAAATTTAGAGCAAATAAGTGAAGATTTTAGAGGCTTTGTAAATATGGATGTAGGTTCTCAACTTATTTCTAATCTTAATAATTTTCATAAAGATGAAGATTTGAGAATGTCCTTTTTTAATTTAAGTTGTAAAAACACACAAAAGAACAGGTACGAGATGTTAGAACTTTGTTGGTCTATTGATTCAGGTGGGGTACATTTCAAGAGCGATTTACACAGAGGATTTATTAGGTCTGGTGATGGTAAAAAATACTTGGAAGAGTACATCAAGTCAAAAAACGAAATAGGCTCCCTTAATTATTGGGAAGGTATGAATATTAGACAAGCAAAGGACATTCTCACAAGATCGTTTTTTATTGCCGTCAACGAAAAAAATCTGTCAGGTGGAAATGAATTTTCTGATAATTTTGACATTGAGTGCATTTTGGGTTGAAGTCTTATGAAAAATCATATAAGTGTATTTTATGGGCAGGAAAAAGCTATCAACGAAAAGTTTTTTCTACTTTGTAGAGAGGAATGTAAGTTGCTTACTCGATTATTGGAACACAAAGAGAATCTTATTCAACAGCTAGGCGGTAAAATAAAAGATACAGATACTCCTGATTATTCAATAGAATTGATGCTTTCGTACAACCTCTCCCTTTTTAATTCCTCCCTAACTAATTTATCTAATGGCTACTTGGGGGTTTCTCAAATAATCCTTAGGGTTGCACTTGAAAATACATGCTTGGCAATGTATTTTTATGAGTTTCCTGACGATGAAAAAAAATACCGTAAGAATAGAAAATCTTTTAGTTGTAAGTTAAAAACTCTTGGTTATGGCTATTGGATAGAGGGGTGGCTCAAACGAATTGATAAGGAGGGAACAAAGTTCACCAAATTAAAAGGAGAGAAGGGGGTTTGGTATCAACGCATATTCAATAATATGGTTGAAGAAGCCAATCTATTCGTCCATGTAGATGTTGATTTTATTTATAGCTTAGTTTTTATGAAATCCGATAAAGAAAAATCGCAATATGCTCTTGGACCAAATTGGTCAAGCGATTTACTGGTTAAGAATGCGCTATGGAAAATAATAGAAGCGTGCCTTTACGACTGTGCTGTTTTAGACAGAGTGTTTAAAAAGCATTTAGCAATCATAGATATGAATTTATTCGAAAAAGTTTGTGATCTACTTAATGAATGGAAGAAGTATTATAATTCTCAAACGAAGAAACTTAATGACCAAAGATCTATCAAAGACAAAGTTGCTAACCCTTCCACTTCGGTCGAATCAAACGCGATTAGTAAAAAGGTGGAAGGAATTGTAAGGAGGCGATAAAATATGAAAATAGAGAAGAAAGTTTGGCCAAAGTATTTTCAAGCGATTATAGAAGGCAGGAAAAATTATGAGCTGCGGCTGGCGGATTGGAAATGCAATGAAGGAGATACTCTAATCCTTAAAGAATGGGATCCAAAAACAAAAGATTATACAGGCAGAGAAATAACAAAAAAAGTAAAATATGTGGCTAAATTTAAAATAGATAATCTTTTCTGGTCAAAGGAAGATATTGAAAAACACGGTCTTCAAATAATTTCATTGGAATAGCTCTTAACAATGGGGGGGGCTTTAACCCTTGAAAATTTTAGGGAGTCTCCTTTTTAGGGTGACACCCTAAAAGGGTGTCACCCTTAAACAAGAAATCCAAAAACTTCATAGGGGTTAGTCCCCTTTTCTAAAAACATCTTTAAAAATTGACCTCAACCGCCTTTGGATGGAGTGGAATGTCGAAGTGGAGGTGGGGAATATGTCCACTCCCATCCTCACCCTTATGATGTTCAACAAGGCAATGGAGGGCGCGCCGCTGTTTGTTCTCTTTTTTGACCTAACACTCACTCGCGCGCGTTAGGTAGCTCTGCCCAGAACGCCCCGGAAGCAACAAGCAACAAGCTGAAGTTTAGCTTGCTGTTCCTGGGGCGGTTTTGTTTTTAGGTTGGTTTAAAGCTTAGGATTAATGTAAGTAATAAGAAAAAGCATATATTAAATGATATTAAAGATACCAACGAAATAAATAAAACGGGGTGGGAGCCAAAATGCAAATTGCCCTGCCATTTTTTGCCTAAATGACGAAGAATGATAAGTCCCACCACTTGACCGAAAAGGTAACCAATAAAACTAATAGAAACCGCGGAAAACACCCGTCCAACTTGGTCCAGATCCTCTGCTGGACCGAAAGTGTGTTTCATTATATCTAAATATAAATACCCAAAAGCCCAAAACAAACTATAACCAAAAACTAAAAACAAACCCCAACCAAGAAAAAAGAGTTTTTTGGAATAGTCGTAATCGCGCAAGCTGGATTCGGACTGTCGTTTGCGTCTTAAGTTGTAAAGTTTTTCGTCGGCGATTCCCATAAAGAAAACCCTTTCCGGGAGACTCCCTAAAAACAAAATTCACATGCCTGCCAAAGGCAGGCAGATCTTTAAGGGAGTCTCCCGAAAGATAAGGGGTCCGTCCCCCTTGTTCCTAAACACCTTCTAAAATCTCAAGAACCTTTTGATGGATCTCGGGTTGTTCTATTAAATCACGATGCTGCCATTTCCAATAGTCCATAGGTGTCGGAAATTCCAATTCAGCGGCAACACTAGAATTTCCAATGTCAATTTTTACATTTACATCAACATCGGAATCAAAAGAGTACGACTCTTCGTTTATATTTGGAATATCGCTTGCAGAATCTGCGGTAAGTAAAGTATCTCCAATAGAAGTCTTTCCTCCAAGCTGTACTCCAAAAAGATTTTGTTTGACAGTCCCACTTATGTCCCCATAGAGAGTACTATAGCTAACATTTGTAGCGTATCTATTGGCAACTCTTTCCATAAAAGACGAATCTGGCTTGAGCTGTTCAAGCGCCGCGGCCGTTGCATTTATTGGTTGTCCATTGTCTGCTGACCATGCAAAATAGGCATTTGCAGCTTGATTAGAAATTGCTCCAGCAGGCCAGGGGATTTTTTGAGATTGAGCATAAGCCCAACTTCCCTTGTTGGGAGAGGCGATGATGATAGCGTTGGCAATGTGGTGGGGGCGATCATCCTCCTCCGTCTCCATACTCCTCACCATCTGCGCTAAATATTCTCGAATAATCTGACCTCCTAGAGAGAATCCAACAATGTCCACTTGTCCATCTCCTCCAGCATCTAAACTTTCTTTTGCTAACCTCGCCACATCTTCCTGCAGACCTTTTGCTATTTGTCTTATGTCTCCTTGGTAGTTGTAGTTGCCAT
>JAHINB010000001.1 GCA_018896215.1 Patescibacteria group bacterium | reverse complement strand
TCTTCGCGGCTTTCTTCTTCTTACTGGCTGACCGTTTACAAAAAATGTCGAACTTCAATGTGCTAGCTCGCCGCTTCGTGGCTCGCTTGCTCCAGCGTGGCGCCCCCACCCGCCGCGCCTCCGCTATTTTTTGCGCGCGCGGTTTTGCGATTGCTCCGCAATCGCTATGATTTAAGGGCTACCATACTTATTTCTACCTTCGCTCCAAGCGGCAATTCTTTTACGCATACAACTTCACGAGCAGGAAACGGGTCGGACATGTATGCTCCATGTACTTCATTTACTTTTCCGTAAATTGACATGTCCGTTACATAGATAGTTGTTTTGACAACATTTGAAAAATTTACTCCGGCTTCCTCAAGGATCGCTTGAAGGTTTTTCATTATTTGATGGATTTGTTCCTCAGTTGTCCCTTCTAGCAATTTGCCCCTCTTCAAAAAGCGACAAGTCTGTAGCTTTTTTTGAAAATGTCGTCTTATCTTTGAAAGTTAACTCGATTTTTAAGTCAGGATTCTGATCTGAAATTCTCTTAATAAAAGAGTTCTCGTCTCCAGAATTAACTCTATTGATGTAGCAGTTGGCAATCTGGTCAACAAAGGCGGTCTTACCAGTTCCTTTTCCTCCTGCTACTGCGACTAAACCTGAATTAAGATCTATATCTGTCTTGGCAACAGACAATTCGTCGTTAATTTTTGACTCTGTAATTTTTATTTTATCAATTGTTAAATTGCTTCTGGGTGGTATTGGACAACCAGGTTGGATTGAAACCCTATCCTCTGGTTCATATAAAAGCTGTTTTAATCCTTCAAATGTTGGGTCTGCCTTTACCCAACAAAATCTTAAATCACAATCGTCTGGTTTTTTACTGCACTTATGGGTAGCATCACATCTTTTCGAACAAGGAACTCCTACTTCATCAATACAATGACTGTCTGATCCGTGTATACAGGATTTCAGGGTCTTAAACTCCTCCTTAAACTTCTTTTCGCCTTCCTTATAAGGTTGTTTCCCAAGACACCACTGTATAGTTTTGGGGTTAGAGGAAAAAACCATATCTGATTTTTGAAGAAGCCCTTTTCTTATTAGGTGATCTTGACCATTCCAGTCAATCAGATTCGATAATTCTTCAGGAAGAACAAGAAGATATTTTCCTTTGAAACGGCTATCTCCATTTAGTAGTTCTGTGATTTCTTCATGACTAACAACCGCATTTGATGCACCCAACTCCAGGGGGTCTCTCCCTTTGAAAGGGGCATGTTGAGATATAAGTTGATTTCCTAAAACGGTTAGGTTGGACAGTTTTAATTTTCGACTCTCATCCTTGCTCTGGGGATTGCCTTCGTAATAAAAATGGAGATCATGCAGGAAATGTTCTTCTATGTCTTGAGGAGATACTTCATCAGAAAAAATTACATGGTAATTTAGTCTTCGTGGATCAGTTCCGTCTTTTCTACTTGAAATAACGCTGTTTAATCGAAATTCGATGTTTGGTAGAATCAACGAGATGTTTTTCAGTCTTCCTGCTTTTCTACACTCCAAAATCTTTTTATATCCTTCTATTGAGAAGTAGTCCGTTATTCCTACAGCAGCCAGATCAAGCCCCTCAAGTTTTTTTAGAAACTTATCCCAATCTGGCTCACCATTTACCAGCTTAGGATATTTATTAGCAAGTATTGAAAGAGGACTGTGAATATGCAAATCCCACTTTCGCTATTCAGAACCTCTTGGATATTTCATATTTATTTTTTCTTATTTTTCAAAATAACCTCAATGTCTTTTGGATCATAGCGCCTATCGCCACGATCATTTATCCGTGTAGCTTTTAATTTCCCAGCCTTATCCCACCGTCTCAGTGTCTCCACATGGACATTCAAAACTTCTGCCGCTTGGCGGATGGTTAACAGTTTTGGTAAAGTCGTCTTATTCTTCGGCATACCTCAACACAATTATACAATCTTTCGTTGAAAGAGTTATACTTGTTTTGATAAAATATAAAAAATGAAAACTGTTGTAATTTGCGGTAGCAGAAGATTCAAAAAAGAAATAAGAGAATTTGAAAGTAAGCTGATTAAAGCAGGGGTTGTTGTTTTTTCTCCCTATCTCCATGAAGGTAAAGACGAATGGGATAAGCTCTCTCTCCAATACAAGAAGTTTGTGGCTTTGGGGCTTACTCACGATCATTTTTATAAAATCAGGATGGCTGATGTTGTTTTTGTTTATAACAAGGATGGTTATGCTGGTGTAAGCACCACTCTTGAACTTGGGTATGCAGTGGCTCTTGGAAAACCTATTTACGCCCTGTCAGATAAAGATGAAGAGCTTTGTAGGTTAACCCTATTCCGTGAGGTTATTAAAACACCAAGAGAACTTATAAATAAACTGAAATGAAAAAGACAACTTATTTTATTTCGAGTAGGTGGAGAAACCGTGATTTGGTTCTTTCCCTGGTCAAAGCCCTTAGACAAAAAGGTCAAAAAGTGCTGTCATTTTTTGAAAATCCCTATAACTCTGATGCCGCCAATGACGATCCAGAAGAAGTGATGAAGAAATGGGAGGCTATGCCCAATTGGCAGCAAGAGAAGATTGTGAAACAGATTTTTGAGGAAGATATGCGCTGCATCCGTAAATCAGATGCTGTAATCCTTTTGCTACCAGCTGGAATATCTGCCCATGTTGAGATCGGATTCGCTCATGGCTTAAATAAAAAGTGTATTCTCATTGGGAAACCAGAAAAAACAGAAAGTGCGTATATGATCTTTGATGAAACCTACGACGCAATAAAAGATTTTTTAAAGTCAATAAACTAAAATGTCACCTGAAAAATGCGATAATAAAAGTGTTGGCATGCTTGTAAGGAGAGATGAGAGGGTTCTTCTTATTGAGCGCGGAAAACCTCCCTTTGGATTTGCTCCTCCTGCTGGACATGTAGATGATAAAGGTTCTTTTGAAAACGCAGCCAGAGAAGAAATTGAGGAAGAAGTGGGATTATCTCCAACAGAGCTGAAACTTGTCGTAGAAGGGAAAAAGAATAACCCTTGTAGGCGGGAAGGTGGCTCTTGGCATTACTGGAAAATATACGAAGTCGATACCGAGGGAGAAATAAAGCGAAGTAAAGATGAGACAAAACAAGCAGGGTGGTTTACTCTTGATCAAATAAAATCGCTTGCCCGAAAAACCGAACGCTATTTAGCGAGAGAAATTCCTGAAGAAGAGTGGCAACAGTCTCCTGGAATTGAACCTATCTGGCTGGAATGGTTTAAGGAATTGAAACTTCTCTAACTTTAATAGGCTGTAGTGAGTGTCCGATGATAAGGTTTATCCCCCTTAGCCTTGGTTTGAGATTTATTCCACAACATGCTGTCTACATGGGAAGCAGTAACAAAGTCGTATTTTTTCTGTAGCTTCTGTTTGATAAGCTCAACTGCCCAGACTGTGGTAGCTCTAATTTCTACTTCGTCTTCTGAACCCTTTTCAATAGGCACATAAGAGTCGATTTTGTCTGCCAACTCCTTTGAGTATTTAATAACTCCCAAGTTTCTAAGAATTTGAGGGATTTTATAGTCGGCAAACGCTGTTAATTTATCCAGGTTCTTTAACCCTTGCTCGCCATTAGCGATAAGTGCATCGCTTATCATCTTAGAGTTTAATTGCGCTCTTTTATAAAAACCAATCTTATTCCCTTTGTATTCAGCTGTGTCATCAAAACACGGGAAGTGTGTTATTAGAAGTTCTGCGAGAGCCACAGCATCGTTTCCTGCTTTTTTATAAACACCCATAAAGGAGTTACCATAGTCCTTTTCTAAAATCTTGCCTGCTTCGTTTAAGTATTTTAGTCTTTCTTCAAACAAGGGAATTGTTACATTGCCCGCCAACACATTTCTCAAATGAGAACGAGACAAATCTGCTAATTCGTCACCCGTCAGGAAATCAGTATTACGCTCGACTTCTTTCTCGATACACCTAAAAAGTGCTTCAGACCCGTCTAATTCTTCACCATCAACTTTGACTGTCCACTTTTTCTCTCCCTTGCCAGCCCAAAAACAAAAATTAACTGTGTTAAAGACGAATATAATTTGCAAAAGATTATCGAGAGTCCATTGTCTTTTGGCTAAGCTGATTTCTGAAACTTGCAAGTCGTTTTTACTCACCCCAGAAATTAAGGAGTTTATAGCCTCAAAAATTATCTTTACATCCTTTGATTGATCTAAGACATTCTTCATAGAAGTTAAGACATTTATCATAGAAACAGCTTTTCAATTTCATATAAGGCTAACAGCGTATTGGTATCTGTAATCAACTGCCTTGCTTCGGAAACTGTTTTCCAACCTGTTTGATGGAACTCTTTCTCCAATAGAGTTTCCTCTGGCGCAAAGCTATCTTTATTTAGAGGAATAAAATACCAAATGTCGTAATGAAGCCTGCATTTCTGTTTGGCTGGATTGTCAATTTCAGTTATAGTTAGAAGTGACGGTTCATAATTTCCATTAAGTTGGGTATTTTTTCCCCATTCTTCTCTAACTTCTCTTTCCAAAGCCTCTAAGGGCATTTCGCCCTTATCGATATGACCGCCATTAAAAAGCCATAGTCCAGATTTTTTGTGATGTCCTATAAATACTTGCTGGCTTTTGGGATCATATGCAGCAAAGTAAACACAGAAATGTGTTATGGGGTTTTCATCTCTTGTGAGTGCACCTTCTTCTGCTCGTTTGGAAAACCTGGTTTTTATGCCGTCTTCACTCGTTACTTGCCCAGCCAGTTTTTGGAGATATGTTTTAAGCCTTCCTGACATGAGGTAATTATATTACAAACCCATCAAAGAAAGCAGCCAGAATTTTGAGTATAATTAGGCTACGGCTAAAAGTTGCTGGGTAGATTTAAGTGTTGTTTCTGGAAATTCCAGGATGTCCAACCAGTTTGCTAACCTAAAATCGTTCCATTTGTCCAGCCATTTGTGTTAGAATTAGTTTATGCAATTTAGAGTAGTAAATTCCACAGAAACTTCTCCGCTTCTTAAAGAACCAATTAGCCGGTTACAGTCACTCATTAATGATACCTCTTACAGTACCCCTGAGAGTTTTGTCAGCCTTCCGCAAGATCCGCAGTTTTTAGAAAAAGCAACGCAAGTTGCATCAAATTTTAATTTAAACGAATTAAAATATTTATTTCTTGTTGGGATTGGAGGTTCGTCATTGGGCACTCAAGCTATCTACAATGCCATTGGTAAAAAGAAAGTTGAGATTATATTTTTAGACACTATTTCTCAAAACAACATAAAAATCATCGAAAACATCACAAGCGATATCAAAACTGTTGATGAATTTGTTATCAATTATGTGAGCAAATCGGGAAACACCACCGAAAGCGTCATCAACTTTACTCTGTTACAAGGAGCGCTTACAAAAAAATTTGGGGAAATCAAAAGTAGAATTGTAATAACCACAAAAGCAGAATCGCCTGCAATGAGACCCGTCTTCAAAGCGGGGATTTCTCTATTGGAAATTCCCCAAAACATAAGTGGGAGGTTTTCTGTGTTTTCTTTGGTAGGCCTGTTTCCTCTCTTGCTTGCCGGTTTTGATGTAAAAAAACTTCTTGAGGGAGCAAGTTCTCAAAATCAGGATTTGGAAAGTCCCGCAACCTCGGCATCAATTATGTTTGAGAAAATCTCAAACGGTTACCCAATCTGCGAAAACTTCTTTTTTAATCCCGAAATGGAGTTTGTTGGCAAGTGGCTAAGGCAACTTATCGGAGAGTCGCTTGGGAAGGAGGGCAGGGGCGTATTTCCTGCCGTTGGTATTGGAACAAACGATCTCCATTCCATGTATCAACTTTATCTAGGAGGACCAAAAAATATTTACACCAATTTTATCTTCAGCAAAAATTCTGGTATCACCCCCATTGCCCTTAATGATCTGAATCCCTTATCTCCCTTATCAAAGATCTACGATGGAAAAACCACCAATGAGATTTTAGAAAATATCTACCAAGCGGTAAAAACAACTTACGAGAACAACAAACTGCCTTTTGCTGAATTTATTTTAGAAGAGATATCAGAAAAAGAGCTGGGACAATTGATGCAATTTAAAATGCTCGAAACCTATTTTTTGGCGCAACTTTTAGGAGTAAACGCCTTTGATCAACCTAATGTAGAATCATACAAGTCACTATTCCGAGAAGGATTCAATAAGAGTTTGGAGAATCAAAACTACTGGAACCGCAAAGAGCATTCCCATAAAGCCAAAGAGCTTTCCTCCAACCAACACCGCGATAAGAGTAACTAATGGGTTAAATCCCACCGCTTTTTGCATAACTTTAGGGACAAATAGATTGTTTTCTACCTGTTGCACAATAATATAAACAGCAATTACTAAAAGACCCATCGTGGGACTGATGGCAAAACCAACAATAGTTGCGGGAACCGCCGAGATTAGAGGACCTAAGGTGGGTATTAGCTCTAAAAACCCCGCAATTAGAGATAGCGATAATGTGTACTCCATGCCGATTATTGTTAAGCCAATAAAGGTAAACAGTCCTACAATAGTCATTAAAATAAGTTCACCTCTAATCCATGCTCCAAGTCGCGTCTCGACTTTTTTTATGACTTTAGAGGCCTTGCTTTGCGATTTTTGGGGGAGCACATTTAAAATAAACTCCCTGACATTTTTAAAATCCAAGAGCAAATAAATTGTAAAGACCAAGATAGAAAATAAAGAGATCAGGCCAGAAAAAGCCCCCAAAGTTACATTTAAAATGCTTTTAGAGCTAAGTTGCAATTGAGAAAACAAAGAATTGTTAAAACTAGTGGATATCCCATTAAAAACTTGATATTTACCGAGAGACTCAAGAAAAGCAGGAAATTTAAAAATTAGATTTTGAGTTTGGGCCACCATTGGAGAAAGCGCAAAGTAAAAGATAGAAAAAATAAAAGATATAAAAGCAGAGAACACGATTAAAACCGCTAGCCCCCTTCTGATCTTTTTCTTAATTAAAAATTCCACCATCGGTTCTAGTCCCAATGCTATGAGTACACTCGTAAATAAGTACAGAACTACCGAAAAAACGCTATAACAAACCCATCCCAAAGCAATAAATAGAATGAAAGTCAAAATTGTTCTGGTGGAGATAACGATGTTTTTATGTTCCATAGTTAGATTGTATAGCAAGCTTTACCTTTTCGTAAAGGTTTTTATCACAAACATTAAACCACAAAACATCAGGATTGCGGTTAAACCAAGTAAGCTGTCTTCTAATATAGGCGTGAAGGTCAAAATTGCTTTTGGTAATGGTGTTTTCCAGCGAATCGTGTCTTTGGAAAAAATTATAAAACTCGCTGTAAATTAAGCTTGTCATTGGTCTTGTTTTTTCGTAACCGCTGTTTACTAGATTTTCTATCTCCGTTAGAATTCCCAGATTTAGTAAGTTGCTTACAAAGGAATCGGCTCTTTTATATAAAACATCACGGGAGGCGGTAAGTCCAATAAATACAGGCTCACAGTTGTAGGACAAGTTCTCGTTCATTTTTGATTTTGTTTCGCAGGCTATCTCGATTGCTCTCATGAGACGAATAGGATTATTTTTATCAATAGTTCGAATCCTCTCTGGATTGAGCGCTTTAAGCTTTTCTAAAAGTTGATCTGTAGATAAAGCTTGTAAACTGTTGCGCAAGTTGCTATTTGGAGAAACCCCCGAAACAGTTGCCCTTCCAGTTAGGACATCTATATAAAAACCTGTTCCTCCAACAACAATTGGAGTTTTGCCTCGTCGTATGGCGCTTTCTATTTCAGCTTTGGCAACTTTTGCCCAATCAACCACCGTAAAATTTTGATTAGGTGTAACTAGATCGTAGCAACGAATTTTAATGCCATCTATTGTCCAAAACCCCTCGCCTTTTTTGTAGGTTATGGCAGATTCCCGTAACGGTAATTTACCCGTTCCAATATCCATACCCTTATAAACTTGGCGAGAATCGGCGGAAATAATTTCGCCGTTTAGTTCCTTGCAAAGCTTAATGGCAAGAGATGTTTTTCCAGTGCAGGTTGATCCCAAGATTACTATTAATTTGTTGCTCATAGTTACTTTCCCTTATATTCCTTTATAACCCCTAAAAGTATTTTGTGTCTTCTGCGTTTTTCTTCTAAAGGAACATCATTAGAAAACCCCGCCGCTACAGTTCCTGGTCTTGGGGAATACATAGCAACATAGGCATTGGCAAACTTTACTTTTTTGCAAAGCGCTACGGTATTCAAGAACTGTCTTGCGGTTTCTCCTGGAAAACCCACAATCAAATCTGTGCCAATTCTAATGTTAGGCACTTCTTTTTTTATCTTTTGTATAAGATCCAGAAATTCTTTTGCTGTATGTCTCCTATTCATTCTGGATAAAATCTCATCGTCTCCAGATTGCATTGCGATATGCAAATATCTGGAGATGAGAGGATTCTTCATGGCGTCAATTAAATCATCTGTGAAATCAAAAGGGTTAGACGACATAAATTCCACCCTTTTAACGCCTTTTATCCCGCAAGTTGTTCTTAACAGATTGGCAAATGGCAATTTTGCATTCGATCCCAACCTAATTTTAAATTTGTCTTTTTTTGAAAGCCCCCAAGAATTTACATTTTGTCCCAACAAGGTAAATTCACAGTAACCCATCTCCACGAGATTTTTTATCTCTTCAATGATTTCTTCTTTCGGCCTTGATATCTCTTGTTTTCTGGCATAAGGGACCACGCAGTAAGAACAAAAATTGTCGCAACCGGAAGATATATTAACCCAGGCGTGGTCTCCAGGGGATCTTTTGGGAATAATTGATGAGAGAGATGATAAATAATTTGGAGGGACAATCGCATTTACCCAAGGTATTTTATTTTTAATGTAGTTAGGGGTGATTCTGACCCGATCTCCCGTCGCCGAACCAGCAAGGCATCCAGCCAATATTACAAAAGGTTTTGTTTTTAATAATTTTAATCTTTTTCCCCAGCCGTATATGCTATCTTCTGCGGCCTGTCTAACCGAACAGGAATTAAGAATTAATATATCTGCTTCTTTTAAATCAGTTGTTTCTTCGTAACCTAAATTCTCTAAAACACTTGCAATGTACTCACTGTCGTGAACATTCATTTGACAGCCGTAAGTTTTTAAAAGATACTTTCCTATCATAACAACATAGAGTAGGGATCATCCCTGTTTAGGGATAATCCCTAATTAGGGATTATCCCTAATCTAATAATTTTACTAACACCTTAGCCAATTTTTCGGGATCGTGGCGAACAAGAGAGCGTTTAAGAGTATCTCCTTTATCTCTTGCGACAACCCCCTCTGCCAAAAAATCACCCCTTAACACTTTATATGTTCCTCCTTTTAGATCATCCTTTACAGGATAGCCATTTTCTTCTTTATATTTTTTTATGATCTTGCTGGGCAGGGGACTAGAATTAACAGCGACGAAGTTTAAAATGTTTTTCCCTAAGTAGCCTTCCAGATCGCGAACATGATCCTGAGCAGTATATTTATATGTTTCTCCAAATTTAGAAATTAAGTTTACTATATAGACTTTAACCGCTTGAGATTTGCAAATAGCTTCTTTGACTCCTCCAACAATTAAATTGGCAATGATGCTGGTATATAAATCTCCTGGTCCAATCACGATTAAATCAGCATCAATTATTGCTTTTCGGGCGAGTGGATAAATATTGACTTCGGGAATAAGTTCTAAATTTACAATACGCTTTTTACCGTTTTTAAGAGGCTCATCAATATAGTGCTCTCCCAGTATTTTGGTTCCACCCTCGTAGGTTGCAAGCAGATTAGTAGGTTGTGTAGAAATTGGAAGAACTCTGCCTTTGGTGTTTAAAATCTTTCCTGCCATACCTACTGCGTCTACCTGATCCCCAAGAATATCAGTTAACGCCGCCAAAAAAAAGTTTCCAAAGGAAATCCCCGAAATTCCGACCCCCTTATAAAAACGATAAGAAAAAAGTTGCCGAATAATATCCGAATTTTCGGTTTGGGAGAGAGCAAGTAGCGCTTTTCTAATGTCGGAATTGGGAAGCATACCAAACTCATCCCTTTCTATTTTGGCAGTTCCTCCAGAGTCTGCCATGCTAACAATTGCCGTAATATCAAGGTCGTAGTTTTTAAGTCCTGATAGGACGGTATATGTGCCGGTTCCTCCCCCGATAACAACCACTTTTGGTTTCATATTGGTAGTATACCAAAATGATTTGTAGAAATTCTTCCACCTTTTCTCAATTGCGAGGTTTTTTTTATGTCTCACTTGAGTGTCGCTTATGCTAAAATATTCGGGTCATGAGAAAGAAACCGACCCTTTTTTATCCAGTGGAAAATAAAGCGCCGATAGCCCAATATTTTTGGGTTAAGAGCTCCAATATCTTTAAAGAAGATTATTACGATTGGGCATATGGAATTTTTGCTGGACATCATCCGGGGGTTGATTTTAAGCTCAAAGAAGGGACTAGTGTTTACAACGCCTTTAGTGGGGTTGTGGTTAGAAACGAGTGGCATGGGGGAATGGGAAATATAATTGGTATAAGAAACGGCAATATTGTGGCGATCTATGGGCATTTAAAAGAATCTAAAGTTAATCTTGGAAAGGAAATTTTGGCAAAGCAGTTAATTGCTTTGTCCGGAAACACCGGGGTAGCGACCAGAAAAGAGTTTCCCCATTTGCATTTTGAGATGCGGGATATCATAAAGCCGACACTTGCTGAAATGGTTTTTAATCCGAAATTCGAAAAACCGATTAAAAATTGGAAGAAGGAATTTACCTACAAAGTAAATAACGCCAACACGCAAAAAACCTTAAGCTTTTTAGCTCTGCGCTATTTTGGAAACGAAAAAAGGTGGAAAGAGATATTAAAAGCGAATCCCCAAATTAAAGTTCATAATCCCTTTGCGATAATTCCGGATTGTCAAATCATAACCATCCCAAACTTCTCTTAGAGATTCTTCCACCCCCGAAGTGGAAGAGTTTGGTGTTGCTAATACAACAAACTTTTTATTCCTTGAAGCGTTCGTTGATAATCCGCATTATCAAAAACGAAAATTTCGTATCTCTTTGATGTTTTAAAATGGGATAGAATCGTCTCTTTTTCGCAAATACCATCTTTTTTATTTTCTATGTATTCCGTAAAAGACGACCAGGGATACTCTTTTAACTCATCTTTGGTTTCTGTAATTCTAGCAGAGTAGGGATTTAAATGAATATATCGAGAAACATGAAGTAACTGACCTTCGTTTTTAATTAGCTTAGCTTTGAATTGTGTAAGAAATATAGGACCACGGCGTTTTTTTCTGGTATTAAAATATCTGGTATAGCTGTTTTGAAAATTAGCAAGAAAAAGAGCAATTCCGTTAGGTCTTTTTTGTCTAAGCAAAAAATGAAAGTGATTTGGCATTAGACAATAAGCCAAAATATCTATCAACAGTTCATTTTGAGATGCAAGAAAATCCATTACCTCAATATATCTTCCAGTAGAAAGTGCCAAAAGTTGTGTTAGTTTTATGGGAGGGGAATAATATCGGTAAAAATTGATGGCTTGGGTAGCTCTAAAATAGTAATCTTCGTCCTCAAAAACCACTCTATTTTCAATCCCTCTGTTAAAAACATGGTAAATCTCCGATTCTACTAAAGGAAGTAATCTTTGGGGCATAGTTTAATTTAATAACGGGGATGTTGTATTGTCAATACAAAACTCTTCCACTTCGGAGGTGGAAGAAATTTATCTACACGGCATTTAAAGATCAGATTGAGGAGAACAGGGTGGAAACAACGCTCTTTAGGGAAGCTGATATTGAATCATAAAGCGGTAAAGTTTTTAGTAGTATAATAGTGTTGCTATGAATAATGAGTCTTTATGTCAATTTTTAATAGACTCCAATAATGCGGGTTATGCCAGTGGTGATGAAAAGAAGTGGATTAAAGAATCTGATGGATCCACCACAATTCCTTTTGAAAAGGGGGCATGGAAGTCCCATGACAATTTTTTTGGCGGTGAGCCATATGGAGGAAGAACGGTGGTGTTTTATGAAAACCGTCCCTATTGGATAATGGTTTATTACGGATGGGTTAAGGAGAGTATTGAAACTACTCCTATCTATAAAATATTGAGGAACGCTTTAAAACAAATGCCAAAAGATTATCCTTTTCGTGGACCAAAAGAATTTAAAGATGGTGAGTATGCCTATTCTAACTCATGGGAAGGCAAAATTAATCGATTTTCAGGAGAAGAACAGATTACACAGGGTGAGAGATTGGTCTATAGGGCAAACTATATTGGAGGTTTGGTAGATGTAAAAAAAGGCGTTTAGAATTATGAAAATAAATCGTTGTTTAATACAAATATTTGTTAACGATCTGGATAAATCTATCCGATGGTATAAAGAAAAATTAGGGATGGATCTTATCAGTTGTGCCGAGGAATGGAAGTCGGCGACAATGAGAATAGGTGGTGTTGATTATGATATTTGTCAACCCGTACCAAAATGGGGGTCAAATTGGATGAAAGCGAAAAGGAATATTGGCGGACTTCGAGGGATATTTTTCTATACGGATGATATAAATAAAACTCATGAAGAAATGAAGACAAAAGGAGTTAAATTCCTTAAATCTCCATTTAAAACTCCTTGGGGTGAGTACAAAGCACACTTTGTCGATCTTGATGGAAATGAGTTTAGTCTTTGCGAAGGTGAGTCCCATTATAGTTGAAATTATCGACTATAAAAACCCCCAGCGGTCGATTCTAATTTTATGAGAGGGAAAATACGCAGTTCTTGGATGAGCAGGTTTAATGTAATTTGAGTATTTCATAGGTACACATTTTACCTAATGTGTTACCTATGTTTCTCAGCCTATGCATTAGATACGAAACTCTCCCACTTCCGAAGTGGAAGAGATTCGTCTTGGTAAATCAACATTTAAGTAAATTCTTTTTGATTTAATTAATTTTTTTACCTGTAAACCAAAAATCCCCCGCGCAAGGTGCCGCGGGGGACTTTTTTCTTAACCTAGAATCAACCTTATTACTTAACGGACTCCTTTAAAGCTTTACCAGCCTTAAAAGCTGGAGTCTTGGTTGCAGGAATGTGAAGAGTTGCCCCAGTTTGTGGGTTTCTGCCCATTCTTGCAGCTCTTGGTCTAACTTCGAAGGTACCAAAACCGGTAACAGTTACTTTTTCGCCTTTGGATAAAGCTTTGGTAATAGCATCTATCACTGCGTCTACTGCTCTTCCGGCTGCTGCCTTTGTCATACCGCCTTTTTGGGCGACTACATCTACTAATTCTGTTTTTGTCATTTAGGATCACCACCTTTCAAAATTATATCTTTTCTTTCTATACTAGTTGCTAACCCCGTCTTTTCGTCTACAGTAATTAAGACACTGTTAAAAACCGCCGGTTCTTCGGTTGCCCACTCAAACTTGTGGGGGAGGGAGTCGAGAAATCTGCTAATGATAATTTCTTTTTTAACTCCCAGCACCGAATCTTGCGCTCCCACCATTCCAGCATCAGTTACAAATGCCGTGCCTTTGTCTAAAATTCGTTCGTCACAAGTTGGAATATGAGTATGCGTCCCAACTACTGCGCTAACCTTACCGTCTAAAAAGTGACCCATAGCCACTTTTTGCGAAGTCAAATCTCCATGAATGTCAACCAAAATTCCACTGAGCTTTTTTCTTTTTAATCCCCTCAATAAATCGCTTACCGCATAAAAGGGGTTACTAATGTTTTGACCCCCAAAACATTCCCCCATTAGGCTTATAACGCAAAAGGGATACCTAAAGCCTTTTTTAATAAGTTGGTATCCCATGCCTGGTATGTCACCAAGAAAATTTTGTGCTCTAGCAACCGGTAGGTTTGCAATTTCATTTTGGAACTCCTTAAGATCAAATATGTGGTCGCCACCAGTAAAAACATCCACGCCGTATCCCATAGTTTCTTTTATGGTCTGCTCTGTGGCACCGCGTCCGTGTGCTAAATTATCGCAATTTGCTACAACTAAGTTGATATTATCACTTACAATTAGCCTTGGCAAGACCTTTTGCAAAGTACTACGCCCTAAACTGCCAACAATGTCCCCGATAAATAAAACTTTTATCATAATGCTTCGCTTAAAACAAGATATAAGCAAAAATCCTATGTGCGTATTAGCTTACTTTGCCATACCAACCGCTCTATAATCACGAATCACAGTTATCTTTACCGTTCCGGGGTAGGTATGCTCTTTCTCTATTTTTTGGGCAATATCAAAGGCTAGTTTTGCCGTTTCCTCATCGGTTGCTTCGTCGGGCTTTACAATTACTCTTACTTCCCGTCCCGCAGAGAGCGCGTAAGCCTTATCTACTCCAGCAAAGCTTTGGGCGGTATCTTCCAGTCCTTTCATCCTGGCAACATAAGAATCGTAATCAACAAATCGGGCTCCGGGGCGCGCTCCCGAAATTCCATCAGCAATGTGAAGTATTGCCGACTCTAGGCTACTAAATCTGTCCCCATGATGTTCAGCAACAGCATCAATGACTCTTTGAGGGATACCATGTTTTTTAAGAAGTTTAACTCCAAGATCTATGTGCGTTCCTTCTTCTTCCTCGGAAACTGCCTTTCCCAAATCATGTAACAAACAGGCAAGCTTTGTAGTGTAAATGTCAGCTTTAAGCTCGGTTGCAATAGCGACCCCTATTTTTACTTCTTCTAGGGTATGCTCGATCATGTTTTGACCGTAGGAGTACCTGTACTTAAACTTGCCAAGCAAGGCAACAATTTCTTTGGGCAGATTATAAACTCCTACCTTTTGGCAAAGCTCTTCGCCTGCTCTATAGGTGGCCCGGTCAATTTCTTCGCGACACCTTGCCACGACTTCTTCTATTTTTGCCGGTTGAATTCTGCCATCTAGAATAAGTTTTTCTAGGGCGATTCTTGCAATTTCACGACGCACTGAGTCAAAACACGAGATTCTAACTTCTGTTGGAGTCTCGTCCAAATCCAAATTTACTCCAGTGGCGTCCTCAAAGGCTTTAATGTTTCTGCCTTCTTTGCCAATAATTCTTCCTTTCATCTCTTCGTCGGGCAGTTTAACCTTAGAAACAGTGTATTCCGCAATATAGTCGGCATAACCTTTTTGCATGGCATTGACCAAAATTTCTTTAGCTTTTTCTTCGGCTTGCTCACTTATGGTTGTTTCTGCCTCTTTAACCTTTCTGCCAATTTCACGGGCTAATTTGCTTTCGGTATAGTCTAAAATGACCTTTTCGGCGTCTTTTTTAGTCATGCTAGCGGCTCTTTCTAATTTTTCGACTTGTTTCTTTTTTATCTCTTCGATTTCGGATAGCTTTTGGGTGTATTTTTCTTTGGTTTCGGCAATGTCACCTTCTTTTTTGGCAAGGTCGCTTTCTTTTTGTAAAAGTTGGGATTTTTGATCTTCGAGCCGTTTTTCTATGATTAAGGCTTCTTGTTTAGTATGGCGGGCTTCTTCTTCGGCCTGTTTTTTAATTTCTAAGGCTTCGTTTTTGGCGTCAATTACCAGTTCGCGAGCTTGAGATTTGGCTTCTTGGAGAATTATATCGGGAGCAACAGGTACTTCAACTTTTTCAATTATAGGTTTTGGTGGGGTGCTGGGTTCAACCTTGGGTTGATGTGGTTTGACAAGCCCAATAAGGGTATCTAGGAAGGAACGAATTTTGGTTATCATAGTGATTAGTCATAACTTTAAAAAAATCTATTAAATGGTCACTGTAACTGAACCATTCTATTCTGTGGTGGCGATACTGTCAATTGCCGAAATTGCTGTGTCAAAGAAAAATCCTCGTGAGACTAAATAGCGCAGGGTTTTTTGTTTGGCAGTTTGGGGGTTTTTTTTAAGGTAGTACGCTAGCTTTTCTTGTGCCAGCATTTTGGCATTTTCCTTATCGTCAATATTTTCTAAAAGTACCGATTTAATAATTTCTCGATCAATTCCCTTTTTGTAAAGATCCGCTTTGATAGCGTTGGTTCCTTTGGGGTGGCGACCTCTGGTTTTGGATGAGACTACAAGGCGAGCAAACTCGTGGTCGTTAATTAGCTCTAACTTGACTAATTTGTCAATTGTTAAATTGATGATATTTTGTTGCTCTTCCTTAGAATAAACAAGTTTGCTACTGTCGTAGTAGGTTTTCTTCCGCAAAAGCTTTTTTATATAATCGCTAATTTCCTTTTGGCTTCTTTGCCTGATGCCAAGGTATCCCAAACACCTATCAAAAATCCATGATTCTGTGGAAGACATAATGGTTTGCAATCAGATTAGTAAATGCTAATATTCTAACATGGTTGTATCAACAGTTTTACTCAAGACATTTTTAGCGGCAGCAGGAACAGTTGATCCCACAAGATTTCCTACTGCCGGTGG
The DNA here is from genome assembly GCA_018896215.1 of Patescibacteria group bacterium. NCBI lineage: Bacteria > Patescibacteria group bacterium. Next base: position 1,163 of record JAHINB010000001.1, on the reverse strand, counting down.
GTTAAATCCCGACCCAGCCTGCTTGCAAGCACTAGAAACAGTCTATGAAAAAACCCTCTCAACCGTTTTTTGGGGGATTGGCCTCGCCAGTTTTTTTGCCATTGTTATGGGCGGTTTTAAATATATGACCGCGGGTGGTGATGATAAAGCTTTAATGAGCGCCAGGCAGACTTTAACCTACGGGATTATGGGGTTGGTAATTGCTATCGCCTCCTACGCGATTTTTGTGGGATTGGATTTGGCAGTATTTAAGGTCACAGTTGGACCCCTCTTAAGGTTTGATATCCCAGGGGACTGTACTTAACATGGCTATTAACATAATTGGTATCAGATTGTGGAATTTGGAGCTGGCGCTAAAGCTCGTCAGAATTCGTATTCGCTACGCCCTTCCCGCAGTTCAGTTTGTTCTTTCTCTAGCGGGAGCCACCTTTGTCGTTTGGATGCTGACAAATGTCATTACTTCTTTGCAACAAGATCTTATTAGATAGTTACCAACTTTCCCCAACAAGATCCAACTGCTTGGCTTCTAGTTTGGTCCAAGTTACTAGCCCTTTATTTAAGCTGGTGGTTCGCAAAATGGTTCCCTTGCCCCCCACTACAAGAGCGATATTTTCATCAAGTATCCTTACCGCGCGCAAATCGGCTGTTACAGGGCTTCCATTTTGATCTGTGGCGGGTATCGAGACCCAAATTCCTCCGCCGTCTGTGGATCGCATAATAGTGCCTTTTCTTCCCACGGCAACCAAAATCCCTTTGCCTTGTCCGCCCCCTTGGGGGTAATAATCCAATCCAATCAGCCCAGGTTTTCCTTTTTCCACAAAGTCCGCGGGAAATTTTATTTCGTTTACACCAGAGCAAGAAGGAGATCCTGTGGTGCCCTCTCTGCATTTGACGATACAACCAACATTTTTACTCTCGTTAAAGCGATCCTTTATGCTTTCTGCCACAAGCACAAAATCTTTATAGGTAATCGGGGTTGGAGCGAACCGAACTCTTTGCATTAGAGTATAAGATCCGCATAGCCCGCCTAAAGAAACGGATGTCCAAGGATTACCAGGTTTTTTAAACCAAAACGCACCCGGACCGGAGGCAGCTACAACAGTTTCTCCGTCCGGAGAGACGGCAAAGTCAGATGTTGTCCCTCGCATTATAGCTCCCTCACT